>JAGOBZ010000009.1:0-15991 GCA_017999015.1 Kiritimatiellia bacterium | reverse complement strand
TGCGTCTTGAACTTGTCCAGCTCTTCGAGCACGGCCATCGGCAGGACCACCTGATTGTCGTCAAACACGGCGAGGGCCACCGGTGAATGGAGCAGCACGTTGGTGTCGAGCACGAAGGTTTTGACGGGCTGCTTTTTTTTGCGTCGTACGGCGGTTTTCTTAGGGGGCATGGCAGGGAATGAGGGTTAAGCGGATTTAGGCTTGAGGGAACGGAAGGTGAGCCAGCCGAAGAGGGCGACCACGATGAAGCTGGCCAGCGGCAGCGCGAATGCCGCGCTCTCGCCGGTCAGCGTGATGACGCCGAGATTGAAACTGCCTTGGTCGATGAACCAGCCCGCGCCCATCGGCATCAGGGC
The DNA here is from genome assembly GCA_017999015.1 of Kiritimatiellia bacterium. Classification (GTDB taxonomy): domain Bacteria; phylum Verrucomicrobiota; class Kiritimatiellia; order RFP12; family UBA1067; genus DUPH01. The sequence goes on along the minus strand of JAGOBZ010000009.1, from coordinate 15,635 downwards.
TCCGCCGACGATCGCGAAGATGAGGCCGGCAGACCCGAGTTTGGCATCCTCTCTGAGACCGTCCAAGGCGATGCCGTAGATGGTGGGGAACATCAGCGACATGCAGGCCGAGATGCCGACCAGGCAGACCAATCCGGTCTGATTCTGCAGCAGGATGGTCAGCGTGGTCAGCACGGCACCGGCAAGGGCCAGTAGGGTAAGCAACAGGCTGGCGTTCAGATATTTCATGAGGAAGGTGCAGATGAAACGGCTGCTGAGAAAGATGAGCATGGCGGCGATGTTCCAGTCCTGGGCGCGTTCGAAACTGAAGCCGCAGTTTCTGTCGGCGTACTGGATGATGTACGTCCAGCAAGTGATTTGGGCCGCGACGTAGAAGGTCTGCGCGATCACGCCGCCGACCCAGTTCCGGTTGCGCAGCAGGCGCTTGGCGGACTCAATGGGATGGATGTGGTCGGCGGTGTGCTGGGCCGGAATCCTGCTGAACAGGAAGATGAAGAAGAAGACCGCCACCACGAGCCCCAGGATCACGTAGGGGTCGCGGATGACGGCGATGTCGTGGGTTTTCATCGCCGCATAAGCGGCCTGGTTGGCAGGCTCGCTGATATGAGCTTTAATAGCTTCGGCCATGCCGCTTTCAGGGACACCCTGCGCGCGCAGCGTGGCGGTGATGTCAGCAAAAAAGCGCTCGGCGCGCAGGTTGCGCAGCACCAGCTTGCTGGCGACCAGCATGCCGAGGAGCGACCCCATCGGATTGAAGGCCTGCGCCAGGTTCAGGCGCCGTGTGGCGGTCGCGGGATCGCCCATCGACAGGATGTACGGATTGGCGGTCGTTTCCAGAAAAGCCAGTCCGAATGTCAGGATGTAGAGAGAAAACGGGAACCAGTAGAAGTTCTCGGTGAGGGCTGCCGGAAGGAAGAGCAGCGCGCCGAACGAGTAGAGGGCTAAACCGAGAAGAATGCCCGATTTGTAGGAGAACTTCTGGATGAAGAGCGCGGCGGGAATCGCCATTGTGGCGTAGCCGCCGTAGAAGGCGAACTGCACCAGCGAGCTTTGCGTGTTGTTGATCTCGATGAAGACGGCTTTGAAAGCGGCGACCATTGGATTGGTGATGTCGTTCGCGAAGCCCCAGAGAGCGAAGAGCGTGGTGGTCAACACGAACGGGAACACGAATTGCGCCGACACCACGCGGGCATCGGGCTTCGCCGAATGATCTGCCATAGTGATCTCCCTGTCGATAGATTCTGACGGAAAACCGCACCGCGAGCTTTCCTGTTTTTACGAGCAGAACTATACACCATTTCGGCGTTTCTGTGGCAATCCCTTTTTTTTGAGCCAAACGTGCGCCGGGCGGTCCAGCCCGAGCCCCAGCATATAGTTGTAGAGGGCAAGGCGCAGTCCCTCGCCGAGCCGGGTGTGGTCGGGCGCACCGGGCTCTTCATACGGGATCTCGTTACGGGCGAAACGCCGCCCGGGATCGGCTTCAGGAAGCAGGCGGATGCCGAACGCCGCGGGGTCGCGCGCGATCGGGCTGTGCGCCGTGAGCGCGAAGCGGTGCCAGTAGGCGGACTGGATGTGGCCGTCCGCAAAACGCTGGCGCACGTACTCCAGCGCCGCCACGGTCTCGTCTTCAGTCTGGGTCGGGAAGCCGTACATCAGGTAGGCGTGCACCAGGATGCCGGCGTCGGAGAAGGCTTGGCATACGCGGGCCGCGCCGTCAAGCGTAATGCCTTTGTTCATGAGCCGCAGCAGGCGGTCGTGTGCGCACTCGAGGCCGCCTGTCACCGCGATGCACCCGGCGCGCGCCATCAGCTCGGCGAGGGCCGGCGTGAAGCCCTTCTCAAACCGGATGTTGCCCCACCAGGTGACGGTCTCGCCGCTCGCCAGCAGCGCCTCGCAGAGCCGGCGGACCAGCGCCGGCGCCAGCGCTTCGTCGGTGAAATGGAAGCCGCTCTGGCCGGTCTCGCGCTTCAGGCGGACAATGGCAGCGACGATCGCCTCGGCCTCCGGCGCCTCGTACCGCCCGATGTAATCCAGCGCGACGTCGCAAAAGGCGCAGCGGTGCCAGTAGCAGCCGTTGGCGAGCTGCAGCTTGAGCCATTTTCCGTCCGACCACAGGCGGTGCATCGGATTGGCCATCTCGACCAGATTGAGGTAGCGCGAGAGGTCGAGTCCGTCATAGCTCGGAACATGGAACGTCCTTTGGTGCGCGTCGGTAGTTGAGCGTTGAGCGTTGAAAGTTGAAAGTTGAACGTTGAGGTCATTCTGCCCGGCGCTCAGTGTCCTCACGCGGGGTCCCTGGCCGAGGATACCCAGCCACGGGTCAAACCCCTCGTCGAAACAGAGATCGTCCACATAGGCGAAAACGCGCGGGTCGTTCACCTCGCGCAGTTCGGTATTGACGTAACCGCCGCCGAAGACGATGCGCGCGGCGGGCGCGAGGCGGCGGACGGCCGCGGCGATGCGGAACGCGGCGTAGACGGTGCCGGGGAAGGGCAGCGTGAGGCCGACGATGTCGGGGGCATGCCGGCGCAGGGCCGCTTCGGCCAGGGTGTCGATCAGGCGGTCGATCAGCGTGGGCGGCGCGGCCAGCCGTTCCTGGATCGGATCGAACGACGGGGCGCTGAGCGCCAGGCGTTCGGCGTAACGCGCGAAGCCGAAGGCGGAGTCCACGCCTTCGCGCACGATGTCGGCCAGGTCGTCGAGGTAGAGCGAGGCCAGCAGCTTGGCGCGGTCGGTGACGCCCAGATCGCCGAAAAGTTCCGCGAGCGTCTGGTCGGCGTCGAGCCCGGTGCCGGCCGGGGCGAGCGAGTCGAAACGCGGTCCCTCGGGCAGGTAGCCGCGGCGCGCGATCAACCAGCCCGCAGCGTCGTCTCGCCCTTGCAAGAAGGCGACCGCGCTCGCGACGGTTGACTGATAGTCGGCGAACCGGTTGAGGAAGAGGCGCACGAGCGGCGAGGGCGCGGTCTGGGCGCGGCAGGCTTCGGCGATCTGAGCGAGGCCGTCATGCGAGAAGAGGCGCAAGACCAGTTCGAGCGAGAGGTCGGTCTGGCGCACCACGGCACCGTGCTTCGCCAGAAACCCGGCCAGTGCGGGCGTGGCCGGGTAGGGAGTGTTGAGTTGAGCCAGCGGCGGTGTTACGAGCAGGATCGTCATGGCGGGGCACTCAGATTGCAAAGACGACGTGAATTATGCCATAACCGGGTGAACGAGGACAAGGCAGCGCACGGGATCGGTTAAAGGAAGGAGGGAAGAAGGAGGAGGAGGGAGGAGTTGGCGAAACCAGAAACAAGAACCAGAAACTCCAATGGACAGCGTTCAAGCTGCTGACGAGGGAGGGGCGAGGGGAGGGACAAGGCTCAACAGCCCATGTTGCCGAAAAGGAGTGGCGCGCCCACGGAGAGTCGAACTCCGCTTCCAAGGATGAAAACCTTGTGTCCTAACCGATAGACGATGGGCGCAAAAGAGATGAGTAACTTAGCAAAAATGAGTGCTATATGGCAAGGGGGGGTAAATGAATTTTTTAGGTTTATGACCTTTATGACCCGTCAGCGAATCGCTTCAAGTGGAATTATTTAGGAGCGGGCTTGAATCAAGACGGGCGGGGGCGCGGTCGCACACGGTGTGTCGGTACGGCTTGATGCGGGTCTTCGGGCCAGTAGTGTTTCGGATAGCGTCCGCGCAGGTCCTTGCGTACCAGCGTGTAACCGGTCGTCCAAAAGCTCTCCAAGTCGCGGGTCACCTGTACCGGGCGCTGCGCCGGCGAGAGCAGATGAAGCACGACCGGCACGCGCCCTCCGGCCACGGTCGGCGTGCGCGTGAGGCCGAACACCTCCTGGATGCGCACCTCCATGTAGGGCGGATCGCGGTCGTAGCGGACCTGAATGTTTGAGCCGCTGGGTACCGGCAGGTGCGTGGGCGCGAGCGTGTCCAAGGCACGGCGCGAACAACTGCACGCCTCCAGCCGTCGCAGCAGGATCGCGGTCAAGTCGAGCGCGTCTACATGGCTCCAACGGGTGACGCCGTCGCAGAAAGGCCCCAGCCATAAGTCGAGATCGGCCAGCAGCGCGTCGTCGGACAGGTCGGGCCACGCCTGTTCCGGCAGGGTACGTCGCAGGAACATCACGCGGGCCTGCAGGGAGCGCGCGCTTTTGCTCCAGGGCAGTTGGCCTAACCCTTTCTGGCGGATGCCGTCGAACAGGGCGGTGCGCAGGTTGTCGGCATCGGGCGTCGCCTGGCCGCCTTCGCGTACCATGATCGCGCCGAGACAGAGGCGGCTCACCGCGATGACCGCCTCGCTGCGTTTGTCCCAGAAGGTCAGTGCGCGACGCTCCATCTGATCGGAAAAGGCGACTTCAACTTCCTCTTCGTCGAGCGGCGCCGCCAGGCGGATCTTGGCATCGGCAGTGTCGTCGAGTAACTCGGCGGCGACCAGCCACTCGGCGCGCGCCAGCGGATCGGCGGTGTCGATGACTGCGCCGCGCCCGTTGCACAGCAGATAACGGCCTGCGGCGTCGCGCCGCCGCGCCAGGCGGTCCGGGAAGGCCCAGGCCAGCAGCAGCCCTTCGGAGAGGCGTCGCGTGTCGGTTGCCGGATAACCGCGGCCCCAGCGACGGGCAAGCTCATGGACGCGGTAACTGAAACCGTCGCGGCCCCCCTCGCGCACGCGGTCCAGCAGGCGGCGGACGTCGGTTTCATAACGAACTGAAGACTCGGTGGCGGCCTCGGTGAACACTGCCGCCAGCAGGCAAGCCTGCTGTGCGGCGCCGTCGCGTGCGGCTTCCAAAATCATATGGGCGAGGCGCGGATGGGCAGGCAGCGCGGCCATGGCGCGTCCGCGCGGTGTAATCGCTGGCGCGGGCGGTTCGGACGCGCCGGCGCCGCTTGCGGCGGGCCTGCTGACAGTGGGTGCGAGGGCACCGAGTTGTTGGAGCAGGCCGACCGCCTGCCGCCACGCCGCATCGGGCGGCGGCGTGAACCAGGGCAGGCCGTCGCGCGCGCTGGTACCCCAGTCGGCCGCTTGCAGTACCGTCGCGGCGAGGTCGGCGTCCAGGATCTCGGGCAGCGCTTCGGGCGCGAGCTGGTGGTCTGTGGCCTCGTCCCACAGCCGGTAGCAGACACCGGGGCCGAGGCGGCCGGCGCGTCCGCGCCGCTGATCGGCCCGGTCGCGGGTGATGCGCAAGGTTTCCAGTCGCGACATGCCGTTGCGCGGCGAGAAACGCGGTACCCGCATCCAGCCGGTGTCGATCACGACGCGGATGCCTTCGATGGTGAGCGAGGTTTCCGCGATCGAGGTGGCGAGCACGACCTTGCGCCGGCCCGGGGCAGGCGGGGCCACGGCCGCGTCCTGCTCCTCGCGTGGCAGGGCGCCGTACAGCGGGTGCAGCGAGACCTCCGGCGGCAGATCGGCACCGCGCAAAAGATCCTGCGTGCGGCGGATCTCGCCTTCGCCGGGCAGAAAGAGCAGCACGCTGCCCGGTTCCTCGCGCAGCGCGCGCAACACGGCGCCGGCGGCCTGCTGCGGAAGGGACGCGGTGGAGAGCCGCTCCAGCAGGCGCGTCTGCACCGGATACAGGCGCGCGTCGGCCGTGTGGATGTCGGCGTCGCCGAGGTGCGCGGCAATGGCTTCGGGGCGCAGGGTGGCCGACATGACGACTAGCCGCAGGTCCGGCCGCAGCGCGCGGCGCGTGTCGAGCGCGAGCGCCAGCGCGGTGTCGGCGGCCAGGCTGCGCTCGTGAAATTCGTCAAAAATCACCAGCCCAGCATCCGCGAGTTCGGGATCATGCAGCAGGCGTTGGGTGAGCAGACCTTCGGTCAAGAGTTCGACGCGCGTACGCGGTCCGACGCGCCGTTCCAGACGGATGTGGTAGCCGATGGTGTCGCCGACCGCCTCGCCGCGCTGGCGCGCCATGAAGGCAGCGGCGGCGCGCGCCGCAAGCCGCCGCGGTTCGAGCAACAGGATTTTCCGCCCCTTCAGCCAGGCGGCGTCCAGCAGAGAGGGTGCCACACGCGTGGTTTTGCCGGTGCCGGGCGGCGCCTGCAGCACGGCCGTGCGATTGGCGGCCAATGAGGCGGCCAAACCGGGCAGGATGGCGTCGACCGGAAACACGCTCACTCGCTTTCGGTCAACGGACCGTGTTTCTTGACGTCCTTCATCGGGATCGTCTGACTGATGCCCGGCGTGATTTCGAGGCGGATGCCCTCCTCGTTCATGAACTCAAGCACGCCTTTGTAATGGGAACGGGCGGTGATGACCTCGTAGTTCGGGATGAACTGCCGTTCCAGCTTGAACTGGAGGGTCAGCGTTTCGCCGCGCTTCACCGTGATGCGCCGTTTTTGCGTGGCGTAACCCTTGCGGAAGATCTCGATGTCATGCTCTCCCTCCAAAATCTCTTCGACTGCGAACGGGTCTGAAACCGCTGTGCTGTCGGTACCGTGGGTGCTGGTGATACCGACCTTCTTGCCGCCGACCAGTACCGTGGCGCGTGACGGCGCGGTGACGATTTCGAGGCGTCCGGTGATTTTGGCCAACCGGAATTCTTCGGTGATTGATGCGGCTTTTGCGAGCGTCACATCGCGCGCGACGGGTTCATGTCCGGCGCTTTCGACGCGGACACGATAGGTTTTTGGCTCGGCCTTCGTCAGGTCGAACGGCGTCTCGCCTTTGTATTCGTCGTCGATGTAGACGCGCGCGCCTTCCGGGATCGAAACCACACGCAGCGTGCCCGGCAACGGTTTTAACTGCACCTCTACATTTTGGACTTCGCCGGCGGCCAGCGAGATCTCCCGCGTATGCGGCTGAAACCCGTCGGCCTGGACTTTGACTGTAACCGTTCCGCCGGGGATACGGTCGATACGGCAGGGTGCGCGACCGCGTGCGATGCCGTTGATCAGCACCTCGGCGCCCTCCGGATCGGACGTCAACGTCAGGGTGCCGGAGTCGGAGAGCAGGGCAACCTCCTGCCGGACCGGGGTGCGGCCTTCCAGTGTCACATCGATCTCCTTGGTCTGGTAACCGGGCGAGGAGACCGCGAGGCGGTGGGTGCCGCTTTCGAGGGTGGTGACGAGCAGCGGGGTGCTGCCTAACGAGACCCCTTTGACCGACACGTCGCACGCTGGCGGATCAGATGTGACCAGCAGGATACCGGTGAGCGGTTCCAGGCGGATGCCGACCGTGCGCACGACGCCGGGCTCCAGCGAGACGCTTTCAAAAGCGTCTCGGCTGCCGGCTTTTGTGAGTTGCACCAGATGGGGGCCGGGGGCGAGGTCGATGAGGGTCAGCGGCGTGACGCCACGTTCGCGGTGGTCGATCAAGACCGTTGCCCCTGCGGGTTGAGAGGTCACGTCGAGGCGGGTAGTAGGCCCCTCCTTCTGTGCGGCGCGCAGGGTGGCCGCGGCGAGCAGGGTGGCGAGGAAGCGTGTTGTGAAATGGCGTGTCATGGCGGTTCCCTTAAGTGAAGCAGGCAGGTTAACGGCGGATTTTTTTGAGGCGGCCCTCGACATCGATGAGCTTTTGGGTGGCCTCCTTGTTGCGGCTGTCCGCCGTGTCCGGGATCATCTCGCGCAGGATCTTCAATTCGCGCGCCGCCGCAGGCCAATCTTGCAGGTTGATGGCGCGGTTGGCTTGGAAACGCTGTTCATCATAGCGTTTGTCGATTTCAGCTTCGGCTGTTTCGAACCCTTCAGTGATCTCGGTGTAGAAATCAGGCTTGGGGTTGACGGTGTCAAGGTAGAAGACCGCCTCCTGATAGCTGCGGATCGACTCATGCAGATTGCCGAATTTGACATCGCGCTCGTCAAACTTTTTACGGGCCACCGACAAGGCGTTACGTGCGAGTTCCGTGAGCTTTTCAGTCGAGAACTGGATGGCCCAGATGCCCAGCTCGTTCTTACTGAAGGTTTCGAGACGTTCACGCAGTGCCCGGAAACCCTCGGGTTCGAGCCGGTTGGTGACGCGGCAGGTGTGGATACGCGGGCCGATGGCGACGGTCAGTACCCATTCGTTGAGCTGGTTGGGAGTGGGTGCGAAACCGGAGTAGCTCTTGTCGAGTGCGAAGAAACCGCTGGTCTCGATGTCGCGGACTAATTCGGACAGCAGCGCCGGCTCCACCAGTTTCTCCTTGCGCACATGGCGGTTCTTGCCGGAGAGGTCGTCGATCTTGACCGCCAGCATGCCGGCCGGCGAGAGCGAGAGTTCGTAGCGGAAAAGGTTGTCGGTCGACGCCTCGACCTTTTCGTACTGCACCAGCAGGGTTTTGTCCTGCTCCAGGCTGACCGGCTTGACGGCGTCTGCAGCATTCGAGCGGCGCGCGGGATCCATAATGAACGTCGTGCCGACAATCAACACCAGTACCGCGCCGAGTGTCCAGATGACCGGGCGCAGAAACGATTTTTTGGCGGCGTGCCCCTGCGCGTCGGCCTTGCCGAATCCAAGGTCGATCACCACGTCGTTGGCAGGCGCCGTGCTTGGGGCCACGGACGCGGAATCGCCTTCGGTTGCGGCGCTGTCGTGCTCAACACGGAGCGTGGTTTGGCCGACCTCAACCCGGTCGCCGGGATTCAGCATCCTTTCGTCAATCGCTTCTTTATTGACCAGCGTCTGGTTGGCGCTGGCCAGGTCGACGACCCACAAGGTTCCGCCTCGCAGCTCGAAGCGGCAGTGGCTGCGGGAAAGCAGCATGTCTTTGATCGCGATGTCGCACTGGCTAGAACGGCCCAGCGTAAGCCCGGCCAGGGTGACGGTATAGCGTTTGCCCATCAACGGGCCGTCATCGACGACAAGGTCGTACGTGGTTGTGCTCATAGCTTAAAACAAGGTTTTCAGGGTTTGTTGCAGAATGGGGCCAAGCAGGATGATGAAGACGGCCGGGAAAATGCAGAGCATCAGCGGGCCAAGCATTTTCACCGGTGCCTCGTTGGCCAGTTTCTCGGCGCGGTCGAAGCGGCGCGCTCGCATCTGGTCGGACTGGATGCGCAGGATCGCGCCGATGCTGACTCCCAGTTCGTCCGCCTGGATCAGCGCGTGGGCTACGGAACGCAAGTCGCCGAGATCCACGCGCTGCGCCATGTTGCGCAATGCCGTGCGGCGCGGAATCCCGACCTGTATTTCACGCATCATGCGGATCAGCTCTTCGTTGAGCGCGTCCAGTTTGCGCCGCTCGCAGTTACGCTGAAGCGCGCTCATGAAGTCCATGCCCGCCTCGACCGAGAGCGTGAGCAGATCCAGGACGAACGGCAGCGCGCGCTGGATAGCCGTGTGGCGCGCCCGCAGCACGCGCCGCAGCCAGAGCAACGGGAAATAATAAAAAAGGGCCAAGCCCAGCAGGAACGCGAAGCTCATGTTCTTGGCCATTTCAGACTGCGGATTCAGCACTGAAACGAGATGGAGCAGCGCGAGCCAAAAGGCTCCGCAGATGACCGGCATCAAAAGCTTCAACGCCAGGAACTCCTTGCCGGAAAGCAGGCCTTCGAAGCCCGCCGCCACCAGTTTGCGGTCGGCTGTGACACGCGATTTTGCGAATGCGGGGCGGGTTGCCAGGTGGTCGAGATTTGGTGCGAACGGCAGAAGCAGGCGGAAAATGATCGGTATTTTCCGTTCCTGCTGGCGGCCGTCCGCCAGCGTGACATACGTGATCTGCTGTGCGACATTAAGGCAATACCAAACGATGCCGGTTGCGCAAAGCGCCCAGGCCATTGAAGTTAAAAGGCTTAAGACGTCCGTCATGAAGCGGCCCTTCGTCTTAGGATCACGTTTCGGTACAAGTAATACCACGAATCGGGGCGGTCTGTCACCCATCAACCAGCAATTCTGATTTTGGCCAAAATTTGAATTGTTGCCCGGAACGGTGAAGGGCTTGCATTGCGCCGGGTGTTCGGGGTATGATGACTCAAAGTATTAACAAGGAGGGACGGATGTCTGAGCATGTGACGGATTTGACAATGGAGACTTTTGACGGAACCGTGGGCAGCGGGGTGACGTTGGTCGATTTCTGGGCGCCGTGGTGCGGGCCTTGCAAAATGCAGACGCCGATTCTTGAACAGCAGGTGGTTCCCGCGATGGGCGGCCGGGCCAAAATCTGCAAGGTGAATGTGGACGATGCCAAAGATCTCGCGGTGCGTTACGGCGTCAAGGGAATCCCGGCGCTTTTCATCTTCAAGGACGGACAGGTCGTGCAGCAGTTTGTAGGGCTGCAGCGAGGGGATGCCCTGGTGTCGGCACTGGAAACCGCGCTGGGAGCCTGATTTTTTTCTCGCTTCCGGGTTGACCGTCCGGCCAGATCCGCTATTATATCCCGCTTTCATGTGTTTCGAGGAAGTGGATTAAGGAGCAATGTTTCATGGCGAATATCAAGAGTGCAGTCAAGCGTACGAAACAGGCCGAGGCTAACCGCCTGCAAAACCGGTCTGTGAAGAGCGGCGTGCTGACGGCCCGCAAAAAGGTGATTGACGCGATCAGCACGGGGAATAAGGATGCGGCTCAGAAGCTGTATTCCGAGTACTCCTCGAAGCTGGATAAGGCTGCCAAAAAGGGCGTGGTTCCCAAGAACAACGCCAGCCGCAAAAAGTCGCGCGTGGCGCTCAGCATCGCCAAAATGGCGTAAAGCGTTCGCGCTCGCTATCGTGTCCGTGACCGGTCGCCGCACATCAGTGGGGGGACCGGATTTTGTGTTTAGACCGCTGACGGGGGGCGATGTGCAGACGTTGAGGGTCATGGACCTGGGACGCGATGCCGGTTATCGCGAGGTGCTGTCCCTGCAGGAACAGGTGCACGCGCAACGGGTGGCGGGTGAGTGCCCGGACACTCTGTTGCTGTTAGAGCACCGTCCGGTCTACACGTTGGGCCGTTCTGCCGCCGCGTCGCATGTGCTTTATTCCGAGGAACACCTGCGTGCGCTCGGCATCGAACGGGTGCTGACCACGCGTGGCGGCGATGTCACCTATCACGGCCCGGGGCAGTTGGTGGGTTACCCGATCGTGCATTTGGGAGAGGCCGGGCTGCGGGTGCTGGAGTACATCGATGCACTGGAGGAGACCCTGATCCGCGCCGTGGCGGCGTTCGGGGTCGCGGCCGGCCGCGACAGGCGCAACCGCGGCGTGTGGGTGGACAACGCGAAGCTTGCGGCGCTGGGTATACGTGTCGCCCGCCAAGTGACGATGCACGGCTTCGCGTTGAACGTGTCGCCCCGGATGAAGGACTACAGCGGGATTGTGGCGTGCGGATTGCAGGATGCCGGGGTCACGTCGTTGGCCTTGTTGCTGGGCGAGACGCCGGATATGGCCGCCGTGAAGCGGCAGGTCGAGACATCCTTCCGGGACGTCTTCGGGTATGGAGGGGTGACATGAAAACAAGATGGCGCGTGGTCGGCCAGCTCGTGGTGTCGACGTTGCTGGTGCCGCAGGTATTTGTGTTGGCCTACTTTTTCCCGTTGCTGATTACAGGCCCCCGGCGCTGGGCGTTTCTGCAGGCAGTCGCAGAATTGGGCGTGAGTATCTCTTGGGTTTCCGCTCCATTTTTCGTTTGTGTCGCTGGCCTCTACCAGGAGATGGTCAGACGACGTGTGCCGTATGCGGTTATTTTTCTGAGTGTGCTGGTTGCGGGATTCGGCGGCGTGGCGCTTTGGAACAACCTGGTCTTTGATCTGTTCGGCTATCTGCGTTCTGCGTTACCGCTGCTGCTCTGTTGTGCCGTGTCCATCGGTTACATGCTGGCGGAACGTCTGTACAAAGCCGGTTTGCCGACAGTGCGAGTCGCGCGTCTGGGGCGGCCGTCTGAATCGGAGAATGATCCTGCGGGGAGCGAGGAAGGGTAATTGGCCCTCGTCCATAACTTGAGCGTTGAGCGTTGAAAGTTGAGCGTTGAAAGTTACCCCCTCGATCATTCGCGGCTCCGCCGCGCGGCGGGCTTGCCCGTTTCTGCCGGTACTGCCCACAAAAAACTCTGCGCCTCCCCGCTTTAGCGCCTCTGCGTTAAAACTCCTGATTCCTAATTCCTGACGCCTCCTTTGAATCCACAGCCGATGAGTTGAACTTGCGGGAGTCCCCCCTCGCGTGTTATAGTTCCGGGACAATTGAAGCACAATGACCCTTTTTCGGAGCGGAGCGTAATGAAACTGGTACTCGGTTGCGATCACGGCGGATTAAATGTCAAGCAGGCTGTCAGCAAGGTGTTGGCGGAGCGAGGGGATGAGGTGACGGATCTGGGCGCGTTCACCGCCGATTCGGTCGATTATCCGGATTTCGCGGTCGAAGCCGCCGAGCAGATTGTCGAGAAACGCACGGATGCTGCGATCCTGATCTGCACGACCGGTATCGGCATGAGCATCACCGCGAACCGTTTTGCCGGCGTGCGCGCAGCCCTCTGCGGGTCGGTTGAGACCGCGCGCAAGACGCGCACGCACAATGATGCCAACGTCTTGGTCCTGGCCGGCACGCTGGCCCCCGAGGCCGCCGCCGACATCGCGCGGGCTTTTCTTGAGACAACGTTCTCGCAGGAGGAGCGCCACGCGCGCCGCATCGGCAAGCTTGAGCGCGGCGAGCGCCTCTCTGAAGTCTCTCACCTCGCGGAGGCTGATCCCGAGGTCCATGCGACGGTTGTCGGCCAGCTCCGCCAGGAGAACAGCACGATCAACCTGATCGCTTCTGAGAACACGGTGTCGCGCGCGGTGCGTGAAGCGTCCGGCAGCGTGCTGACCAACAAGTATGCGGAGGGCTATCCGGGCCGGCGCTGGTACAGCGGCTGCATTCCGGTCGACACTGCTGAGTCTCTGGCGATCGCGCGCGCCAAAACGCTGTTCGGCGCCGAGCACGCCAATGTGCAGCCGCACTGCGGCAGCTCGGCCAACATGGCGGTCTATTTCTCGGTCCTCAAGCCCGGCGACACGATTCTCTCGATGAGCCTCGATCAGGGGGGGCATCTGACGCACGGCAGCCCGGTCAATTTCTCGGGCCAGCTCTTCAACATTGTCCCTTACTGTGTCTCGCCAGAGACCGAGGTGCTGGACTACGACGCGATCGAAAAACTCGCGTTGGAGAAGCGTCCGCGCCTGATCGTGGCCGGCGCCAGCGCCTATCCGCGCGTGCTCGACTTCCCCCGTTTCCGCAAGATCGCCGATGCCTGCGGCGCGATGCTGATGGTGGACATGGCGCACATCGCGGGCCTCGTGGCCGGCGGCGTGCACCCGAATCCGGTACCGTACGCGGAGTTTGTGACCACGACCACGCACAAGACGCTGCGCGGTCCGCGCGGCGGCCTGATCCTCTGCCGCGAGTCCTTTGCCAAGGCGGTCGACAAGACGGTCTTCCCTGGCCTGCAGGGCGGCCCGCTCGAAAACATCATCGCCGCCAAGGCGGTCTGCTTCGGCGAGGCGCTGCAGCCGGCGTTCAAGGCGTACGCGTGTCAGGTGGTGGCCAACTGCAAGGCGCTGGCCGCGACCCTCACGGCGCGCGGTTTCCATCTGGTTTCGGGCGGAACGGACAACCATCTGATGCTGGTGAATGTCGCGCGCACCGGGCTCACCGGCAAGGACGCCGCCGCCGCGCTGGACGCGGCGGGCATCATCTGCAACAAGAACACGATCCCGTTCGACAAGAACAGCCCGTTCGTGACCTCCGGCATCCGCATCGGCACGGCGTCGGTCACGACGCGCGGGATGAAGGAGCCCGAGATGCAGCGGATCGGCACCTGGATCGCCGACATCCTCTCCGATCTCTCCAACACGGCATTGACCGAGAAGGTACGCGCGGAAGTTGCCGCTCTGACCGCCGGGTTCCGCGTGCCATGAGTGTGAAAAAAAAGATCTATCTCTCCGGCCCGATCATGGACGAGCATCCGGAACTGGCCGCGACGTGGCGCGAGCGGGCCAAGGAGGGGCTGCGCGATCACTTCACGCTGCTCGATCCGATGCGGCGCAACTTCAAGGACCGCGAGGTCGACAGCGCCAACGAGATCGTGGAGTTCGACCTGCAGGATGTGCGCGACGCCGACATCCTGCTCGTGAACTACAGCAAGACCTCGATCGGCACCGCGATGGAGGTCTTCTTCGCGGCGCATGACCTGGGCAAATTCGTGGTGGCCTTTTCGCCGTTCTGCTTTCAAGACTGCTCGCCCTGGATGGTGCGCTACTGCACCAAGATCCTGCCGTCGCTGGATGCGGCGGTCGCCTATATCCGCGACAACTTCATTGTGCGGCACGTCGAATAGAAAGTAATAAGTAATATGTAAGAAGTACGAAGTATGAGACAATTTTCCAACACAGTTGTGTGCGAATAAACTTTCAACTCTCAAGGCATGGACGATGGGCGTAATGGAGAGTGACGAGGTCGACTGGGAGAAGTGGGTGCCGAAAGAGCGGGCGGTGCTCACGTTCATCCGTTGCGCGGGCCGGATCCTGCTGATCGTCAAGAAACGCGGGTTGGGCCAGGGCAAAGTGAATGCGCCGGGCGGGCGTATCGAGGCGGGGGAGACGCCGGAACAGGCTGCGGTGCGCGAGACGCGTGAAGAGGTGGGGCTGACGCCCAGTGGACTGCGCCCCGCCGGCCGTCTTGATTTTGCCTTCACGGACGGATATTCACTGAGCTGCCGGGTCTTCACGGCAGACAGTTGCAGCGGCGCACTCATGCAGACCGACGAGGCCGAGCCCTTCTGGTGCGCCGAGTCCGACATTCCCTATGATCGCATGTGGGCGGACGACCGCCTCTGGATTCCACTGATGCTCGACGGCCAAGGCTTCGAGGGACGCTTTGTTTTCGACGGCGACCGCATGCTCTGGCACCGGTTAAATCTCACGCATCAATAAACAGTTCGGACGATGCGAAGAAGGGATCGCTGGTGCAGCGCAGGCCGACGCGCCGCAGGCCGGCCTCGTCGCCGGGCGTCACCATGTGGGTCATGTGCATCTCGCAGTCGCGCAGATCGATCAGGCGCTCCATGGCGATCTGGGCGGCGGGATTGGTCGCGCAACTGATGGCGAGTCCGATCAGCGCCTCGTCGAGGTTCAGGCTCGTGTACTTGCCTTTGAGGATGTCGTGCTTCATGTGCACGATCGACTGCACAACCTGCGGGGCGATCAGGTGAATCTGGTCCGGAATCCCTGAGAGCACCTTGATCGCGTTCAGCACCATGCTCGCTGCCGCATGCATCTGCTCGGAATTCTTGCCTACGACGACACGTCCGTCTTTGAGCTGTACGGCGGCGCCGCAAAAGATTCCGTTGCGTCCCTTGCCTTGGTTCATGGCATCCTGGCCTGCCTGGCGCGCGGGTTTCACGACCGAACGGTCTTCAGGGGCGAGGTCCAGTTTCTGCATCAGCATTTCGATGCGGTCCACGGTGATGTGTTCGGTCTGTCCGGCTGAGAATTCGCAGAGGTGGCGGAAGTAGCGGCGGATCACCTCCTGTTTGGACGCCGCGCAGACGACCGCGTCGTCGGTGATGCCGAAGCCCACGCGGTTGACGCCCATGTCGGTCGGCGACTTGTAAGGGCAGGGCTCGCGGGTCATCTTTTCCCAGATGGCGCGCAGCAGCGGGAAGGCGTCGATGTCGCGGTTGTAGTTGATCGACACCTTGTTGTATGCCTGAAGGTGGTAGGGGTCGACCATGTTGGCGTCGTTGAGATCGACGGTGGCCGCTTCGTAAGCGACGT
>JAGOBZ010000288.1 GCA_017999015.1 Kiritimatiellia bacterium | reverse complement strand
GCCGCGATTCTGCTGCCGCCCGAGTTCGGCGTGGTGATGCCGTTCCGGTATGCCGAGGTTGAGGCGTGCCCGTTTCCCGTAACGGCCGAGACGATCCGCCAGATCGCGGTGCACTATCCGTTCGATCTTTCTGCGGCCCGCTTTGTCTCGAGCGACGCCGTGCTCGACCGTGTGTTTGAATTCTGCAAGTACAGCATCAAAGCCACAACCTTCGCGGGCGTGTATGTGGATGGTGACCGCGAACGCATACCGTATGAGGCCGATGCGTATATCAATCAGCTCTGCCACTACTGTACCGACCGCGAGTTCACGCTGGCGCGCTACAGCCACGAGTACCTGGTGGAGCGTCCTACATGGCCGACCGAGTGGAAGCAGCACTCGGTGATGATGGCGTGGGCGGATTGGATGTACACCGGCAACACCGAGTCGCTGGAGCGCCGGTACGATGTTCTCAAGGCGAAGAAGACGCTGGAGTTTTGTGCACGGGAAAGCGACGGACTGCTGGTGACAGGCGGTCCCGCCGCGCCGATGGAAAGCGGTCTGCGCGACATCACGGACTGGCCGGTCGGAGAGCGCGACGGCTTTGTGTTCAAACCGGTCAATGCGGTGGTCAATGCCTTTTATTGCCTGAACCTGCGGCAGATGTCCGAGATGGCCGCGGCGTTGGGCAAGACGGCAGATGCCGAGGCTTATCGAGCGAAATACGCGCGGGCGATGAAGGCGTTCCACGCGCTTTTCTTCAACGTCGAGCGCGGCTGCTATGTGGATGGCGAAGGCGCATCGCACGCCTCGCTGCACGCCAACATGCTGCCCTTGGCGTTCGGCTTGGTTCCCGAGTCAGAGCGCGGGCGGGTGGCTCGCTTTACCGTCTCGCGCGGCATGGCGTGCAGCGTGTATGGCGCGCAGTATTTACTGGAAGCGCTCTTCGAGGCTGGCCAGGATGATGCGGCGATTCACCTGATGACGCGCGACGAGCCGCGCGGTTGGGTCAACATGATGAAGTCCGGCTCGACCATCGCGCTGGAGGCGTGGGACATTCTGTACAAGCCGAATCTGGACTGGAACCATGCCTGGGGCGCGGTGCCCGCGAACATCCTGCCGCGTTATGTGATGGGCGTGCGGCCGCTGGAGGCCGGATTCGGCAAAATGCTGATCCGTCCGCAGATCGGCTCGCTTGAGGCGATCGAAGGCTATGTTCCGACCGTACGGGGTACCGTGCGGGTGGGGGTACGCCAAAAGACCGGAGCGCGGTACGCCGTGACAGTGGATGTGCCCGTCAACACGACCGCACGCGTCGAGCTGCCGTGGTGCGACGGCGCGACGTTCCTGATGGACGGCAAGGCGGTGGCGGCTCAGGTGGAAGACGGACGGTTTGTGGTGGACGGCGTGGCGTCGGGTCGGCACACGTTGTCGTGGCAGAGCGGGGAGGAGGCGGCATGCGGCTCGAGTTTCGGCGGGCGTGTCCGGAAGATCGCCAGCGGTGGTTGGCGTTCGTGGGTGCCGTTCTTCTGATCGGAGCGGGTGTGGCCGCGCTGGATGCCGGCGGGGCGCGCCTCTGCCTGTTTCACCGCTGGACCGGTTGGCCTTGTCTGACCTGCGGCAGCACCCGCGCGTGCGCGGCGCTGATCGCAGGCGATCTGGCCGTCGCTTTCCGCGTGCAGCCGCTCGTGAGCGTGCTGCTCATGGCGGGCACAGCCATCAGTGCCGCGTTCAGCCTGATGCTGGCCTGCGGACGGGGCATTACGGTTCGTTTGTCCGCAGACGAACGTCGCAGACTGATTTTGGCAGGTGTCGCGCTGGCTGCCGCCAACTGGGTGTATCTGCTCTGGCGCGGCGTATGAGTCCGCCGTGAAGAGGGGACAGGCGGAGTGGGAAACCAGGAGTTAGGATTTAGGAGTTAGGATTTAGGAATTTCAATACCTTGCAGGCAAGGTGTTACAAGATTTGAACGTGTTCAACTCCTAACTCCTAACTCCTAATTGCTCCCTACGGCTCAGTCCTCGTCTTCGTCCTTGCGGTTCTTGGCCGCCTCGGCGATGATCTTCTGCGCCACGTTGGACGGCACAATGTCGTACCGGTCAAAATCCAGCGTGAAGGCCCCTTGGCCGCCGGTAATGGAGCGCAGCTCCGCGGCGTACTTGAAAAGTTCCGCGAGCGGCGCCTCGGCAGAGATCACTTGGATGCCTTCGTCGGCCTCCATGCCCAGCACGCGGCCGCGTTTGTGCGGCATGTCGCCGCTGATCGCGCCCATGAAGGCTTCGGGGATCGTGAT
The DNA here is from genome assembly GCA_017999015.1 of Kiritimatiellia bacterium. Lineage (GTDB taxonomy): Bacteria > Verrucomicrobiota > Kiritimatiellia > RFP12 > UBA1067 > DUPH01. Next base: position 2,296 of record JAGOBZ010000288.1, on the reverse strand, counting down.
CTTCAGACGCATGATCGGTTCGAGCAGCACGGGCTTGGCCTTGGACATGGCGTCGCGGAACGCGCGCATGCCGGCGATCTTGAAGGCGATTTCCTTGGAGTCGACCGGGTGGTACGATCCGTCATAGACTTCCACGTTGACGTTCTGCACCGGGTAGCCTGCGACCGAGCCGGCCAGCTTGCCCTCCTCCACGCCCTTGAGCACGGCCGGGATGAAGTTGCCCGGAATCGAGCCGCCCACGGTCTTGTCGACGAACCATTCGCCCTCCTCGTCCTCGCGGCGCGGCAAGACGCGCAGGTAGACCTCGCCGAACTGTCCGGCGCCGCCCGACTGCTTTTTGTGGCGGTAGTGGCCTTCACCTTTAGCGGTGATGGACTCGCGGTAAGGCACTTTGGGGGGCGACAGGGTGACGCTGACGTTCGTCTGCGCTTTCATCAAAGCGACCGCCACATCCAGATGCACGTCGCCGAGACCTTTCAATAACACCTGCTTGGTTTCAGCCTGTTTTTCATAATGCAGGGTGGGGTCACTGTCCAGCAGGCGGTGGATCGCGGTCGAGAGTTTGTCCTCGTCGGCCTGGGTCTTGGCTTCGATCGCCATGAACATGACCGGCGGGGGCAGTTCAATGTCCGGCATACGCACTGTTGAGCCGACGGCGGCGAGGGTGTTACCGGTCTTGGTGTTTTTGAATTTGGGGATCGCCACGATATCGCCGGGCCCGGCCTTGGCGACGGGCGTCTGCTTTTTACCGACCAAGTAGAGCATGGCGGAGATGGTCTCCTTGGTGTCCGTGGAGGTGTTCTGCACGCTCATGCCGGTGGCGAGCGTACCGGAGATCACGCGGACAAAGCTGAGTTGGCCCAAGAACGGATCGACCGTTGTGCGCCAAACCTGCGCCACAAGGGGTGCGGCGGGGTCGGGGGCCAGCTCGGTGTCTTTGCTGTCGCGATAAACGCGCGCGCCGGGGGGCGGCAACAGGCGGCAGAGACTGTCCAGCAGTTCTTTGATGCCGACGCCTTTCAGCGGGCAGGTCGAGTAGATCGGGTGGACATTACCGGACTTGATGCCGGTGGTGAGCCCCTTGCGGATGTCGGCCGGCTCTAAAGAACCCTGTTCGAAAAACTTTTCCATGAGGGTTTCGTCGGTTTCGGCTGCGGATTCGGCCAGACTGTTGCGGATCTCCTGAAGCGGGGCCGGAAGGTCGGTGGTGTCAAGGATGTTGGCCACGGCGTCGGCGCTGATTGGCGCCGTCACGGGCACGCAGTTCATGCCGAACGCGTCTCGGATCGCGGCAACGGTTTTTGAAAAGTCGGCATTGTCCTTGTCGAGCCCGGTGATCACGAAAGCGACCGAGGCCAGGCCGCCCTCTTTGCAGGATTTCCATGCGCGGCGCGTGCCGACCTGAACCCCGGCCGTGGCGTCAACGGTGATCAGAGCGAAATCGGCGGCACGCACGGCGCCTTGTATTTGTCCGCAGAAATCCATGAAGCCGGGAGAGTCGGTGAAAACGACTTTGTACTCTTCTTCACCGATCTTGTTCATCGCCGTAAAACTGTTGGCGAAGAGAGTGATCTTGCGATTTTTTTCTTCCTCGGAAGTGTCCGAGACGCTGGAGCCGTTCACGACGAGTCCCATGCGGTCGTTCAGCCCCAGTTTGAAGGCTACAGCGTCGGTGAGAGTGGTCTTTCCGCTTCCGCTATGTCCGAGAATGACGAAATTCCGGACGTTTGACACAGGTGTTTCACTCATGGCAAATTGATCCATACGCTAGGGCGGCCCTCAGAGGGCTCTCCTGGGTTAAAAAGCTCCACCCGAATATCACCCCCGTGACATTCCTTATTGGAGCGTATGGGACTACTATGACAAATCGGGCATTGAGAAGCAAGGATTGAATGTCATCAACGGGGCGTGCGGGTGGGATTCAAGATAGTTGATGGTTAGGCGGCGCAGGATCTCGTCGATTTTGTCGCGCGGGATGCGACGGTAGCGCCTGACCTTCGGCCTGTCCGTCTGTTTGTGAGCGCTATCACGCCAACGCTGCGAAAAAAAAGGCGGCACCCGCGAGGGATGCCGCCACAGAGTGTTGCTGTCGTGCGCTGGATTACCAGCGGCTACCGCCGCGGTCACCACCGCGGTCGCGACCGCGGAATCCTCCGCCTCCGCCACCGCCGCCACGCTCTTCGCGCGGCTTCGGCTGCGACTCGTTAATGCGCAGCTTACGCCCTTCGATATCGTATCCGTTCAGCGCGTCGATCGCTTGCTGAGCCTGAGCCCGGTCCGCCATTTCGACGAAACC
>JAGOBZ010000285.1 GCA_017999015.1 Kiritimatiellia bacterium | reverse complement strand
GCGGGAATCGGCGAGAGAGCCATGGCACTTTGCCTCGAAGGCGATACGCTGTATGCGGGCGCAGGTGCGGTGCTCTATGTCTACGACATTTCGAAACCGCTCGCGCCGAAGAAACTCGGCGAGGTGGACGGCTTGGGCGGCGTGCGCCAGATCGCCGTGCAGAAGGGCATGGCGTATGTTTCCACGCGCGAATACGGACTGTGGATCGTCGACGCGACGCGGCCGCAAACGCCGCGTATCCGTTCGCGCTTCGACTGCTGTGAACTCGCGACCGGCGTGGACGTCGCGGGCGACGTCTGCTTCCTCGGCCAGCGCCAGAACGGCGTGGAGTTCATCGACGTGTCCGATCCAGACCATCCGCGCCATATCGCGATGCGCAAGACGGACGAGTCCCAAAGCGTCGTCTACCGCGACGGGTGGCTCTATTCAGGCGACTGGGGGTCGGGGTACGTCACCGTCTTCGACGCGCGCGACATGACGGCCATCCGCCAGACTGACCATGTGGAACTCTTCGGGTTCGGCGACGGCGTGTGGCTGCAAGGCAACTATCTGTACGCCGCCACGGGACACCATGCCAAGCACCGCAAGGTGTCGGGCGGCGTGATGACTGCCGAGATGAAACGTTTCGGCGGTCCCGCCGACGGCGGCGGCATGGGGCACGGGCTCGACATTTTCGACGTCGCGGGCCCGGCTCGTCCGAAACGCATCGGCCGCGTGGACTATCCGCCCTTCTACGCGCGCGGGCTCGACATGTGGACGCCCCGCACGTCGGGCAACCTGCTGTTCGCCGCCCAAACGCACAACGGCGTGTTCGCTGTGGACATCGCGGACAAAACCCGGCCCCGCACGCTCGACCGCTGGGTCTCGCCGAACCCGAAGCGGCCGGAATGGCCGAGCGATTGCGTCGGCTCTGTGGCCGTGGCCGACGGCGTCGTGTACGCGGCCGTCAACGGAGCGGGCGTTTTCGCGATTCCGTGTCCGCGCGCGAAGGCGGAGCCGTTCGACCGCGGCGCGCCGCCCAAAAACGCATCCTATCGCGAGCCGTATGCCGTGGACGCATCCGCCTGGCATGTGTGGAAGCCGCGCGACGTCGGCCAGGCGCGCGGCGTCGCCGTGAGGGGCGATGTCGTCTACGCCGCCTGCGGCGACGCGGGTCTTTACGCCTTGCAGATTCTGCCGGATAACGGCGGGCTCAAGGAACTTGCCAAACTGCCGGGACACGACAAGGTGTTCGATGTGAAGGTGGACGGCAGCCGCCTTTACACGGCCGAAGGGCATGACGGCTTCGGCGTGTACGAGCTGGACGGTGCGGCGCCCTTCAAGGAAGTCGCGCGACTGCCGAAGATCTCCGGTGAAAAGAACCTGGCGCTCTACGTCCAGCCGGCCGTGCCGGGTTGGCTGTTCTGTTCCGACCGCCGCGGGATCGAGCTTTATGACATCCGCGCGTTGCCGGCATTCAAGCATGTGCTGCACAGCGGATCATGTCCGGGCTGGGACAAGTACCTTGCAGACGCTTCGCCCGACGGGCGTCACTTTGCGTTCAACAACGCCAACACCTCCCTCAAGTGGTTTGACCTCGCTGCCGTGCCCGCGCCGCGGCAAACCGTTGAAACGGTCGTGAACCGGCTGAGTCTTTCGAACGGGATCTGCACCTTCCGCGACGGCCTGTCCATCGCCAGCGCGAACGGCAGTTACGCATTGCTCCGGCCCGGCGAAGGCGATCCGGCAGACGGCAGCAAGTGGAAATATCTCACGCTGCCGCCGGCGTTTCCGGGCGACGGGCGGCGCGGCACGATCAACGGCATTCCGCGTTCGGACGGAAAGCGGGTGGTCTTCACCAGCCGCATCGAGCGCCGCGCCGCGCTTTACGGTTTCACGGACGCCGAGCATCCCGCGTTGCTGGCCGCCTGGAAACTCTCCGGCAATCCGGACATCGCCGATTTCCACGCCGGCAAGGTGGTGATCCCCTGCGGTTACGCGGGCGTGCTGCTGCAGAAATAGGAGCCTTATGAAACACACCCTGCTCATGGCGCTGTCCGCGCTGGCTTTTTCCACGACGCTTCCCGCGGCAAGTCTGGTTGAGGACCCGCTGCCCGATCCGGCGGGGTTGGCGATCAACCGCGGCCGGATGATTTCCTTCGCGCATCCTCTGCCGCGGATGAAAAACGGAAAGGCCGCGTGCGGGCTTTACAACAATCCGGAATGGTCTGTCCCCGGGCTTCTCTCTGCGCAAGATTCGCGGCTAGGCCTGTTCCTGCAGCGGCTTCGTGAAACGATAACCGCAAACCGCCGGCTGCTTTTCATCGACGGCAGAGTCATCGTCTGCAACCACAACTGGATCCGCGATCATGTGCAGCAGATGAAGGGCTGGATGCACTGGGAGCGCGATCCGCTCACGTTCCTCCAGTTCATCATCGACACCCAGCGCCCGGATGGACAGTACTACGAACTGGTCAAGCAGCTCGACGACGTACACTGGAAGTTTGTGCCGCGCGACTGCCGCATCCTCTACCCGGAGGACAATCTCTCGCTTGTACGGCTGGAGCTCGAGGCGGATGTCGAATTCCTCGTCGTCGAAGGCGCGATGCATGTCTACCGGATGACCGGCGATAACCGCTGGCTCGCCTCCGTGTTGCCTCGGCTTGAGAAGGGTATCGATTACCAGACGAGCGATCCCAAGCGGTGGGACGCCGAGACACGGCTATGCATTCGCCCCTATACGATCGACACCTGGGATTTCACCACAGAGAAACGCAGCAGTAACGACCGTTCAATCCATCCGGACGAGACGATGTGCGCGATGCACGGCGACAACACCGGAGTCTACCAGGCGATGAGCCAGCTCGCCTGGTTCAACGACCGTCTTGGCAACTCCGCCAAGGCGTCCGAGTGGCGTCGCCGCGCGGAAGCGCTCAAGGCGGATATCATGAAGACGCTCTGGAATGGGCGGAGGATTAAGATTACGATTACGACAGGGGTTATGCGAGTCCGATGCGTGTTCGATGCGAAGTACAGACGGGAGCGTGGGCGTCCCCGCCGCTCTGTAAAAGTCCGCACGCAAGCCAGATACGCCCCCGGTAGGGCGGTCTCGCCGAGACCGCCGCGGACGCCTCGGCGAGGCGTCCCTACCAGAAGCGGTTTTGCGTTGCCGTCATGGCCGCTCAACCTATTGCACGGCACGTTGTTGCGGGCGGGGACGCCCGCGTTCCCGTCTCGCCATCCTCCCTTTCATCAGAAACGCATGATCTTCGCATACCCCTTTCGCTAGCCGATTACGACACGCACAGACCCCAGCGTTGACGGCACGCGTCTGGAACTTTACAATGATGGCGTCTTAAGTCGGAACGCATGGGCCAAAGGAAGGAGCATCCGAATGTTCGAACGACATCGCTTCCGTGCATGTGTGGGCGCGCCCTCTTCCCTCGCCGTGTGGGTGTATCAGGGCCCGGGGCGCAGGGCAGCCGTTGGCCTGCTCTGCCTCACGCTGCTCGCTGCAAGCCAAGCCGCGGCTGATCTTGTCGGTTACTGGTCCTTCGAGGCCGACGACGCGGCGGACGGTTCCGGTTACGGCAACGACGGGGCGCTGGTCAACGGCCCCGTCTTCACCGGCGATGTGCCCGCGACGATCCCCTCGACGCGGTCGATCTCGTTCAACGGGACCGACAACACCGGGTCGTATGTTCAGATCCCCCATGCCGATTCCCTTTCTTTCACCGGAGGCATGGTCACCGTGTCCTTCTGGATGAAGGCGAACGCGGCAGACCCGAGCCCCTGGTTACGCGCCATCAATAAAGACAACGGGGGCTCGCACGGGTTCGAGATCCAGCGCAACGATGCAGGCGCCACCGCCGCGCTCCGTATCGACACGGCCACCAACAACCAATCGAAAGCCATCGGCCCGGCTTGGAACGGCGCAGGAACCACATCGTCTTTTCGCTGAACAACGGGATGGCCAACGTCTGGCTGAACGGCGTGCGCACGGTCAACAACAGCGCGTACTTCCACACCGGCGGATTTGACAACACCGCCGACCTGATCATGGGCCGCAGCTTTCAAGAGAGCGCCCGCGAGTATGACGGCCTCATGGATGACGTGGCGGTCTGGGACACGGCGCTGAACCACGGGATGGCGCTCGCGCTCTATCGACCGATCTGCGGGTACGATGTGACGCAGATGCAGACCCTGTTCAACGTCTACACCAGCGGCGTGCCCGCCACGATTGGCGAGCGGCAATGGCACGCGGTCAGCAACCTGCTGCTGGGCGAGGGGCAGAGCTTCGTGTGGACCAACCGCAACGAATATTACCTGCAGCTTGACGCCGCAGGCAAAGGCGTGGCCTCGACCAACCTTGCCACCGCCGCAGTCGATCTCGTCGGCTACTGGACCTTCGACGGCGAGGACGCTTCGGACTTTTCCGGCTTCGGCAACGACGGCACGGTCGAGTCCCACGTGGCGTTCACCAATGACACCCCGACCGGGACCGGACGCGCCGCAGCCTTCTTCGGGGGGAGCGACAGTCTCGCCCAGATCGCTGTGCCCAACAGCCAGACGCTGGCGGTCAATGACGCCAT
>JAGOBZ010000287.1 GCA_017999015.1 Kiritimatiellia bacterium | reverse complement strand
CCTCCTCAACTCAGTGACCGAAGGCATCGCGTATGTGGACGCGATCGACCGCCCGCGCATCCAGCTCCTGGCCGACTTCTACCACATGATGAAGGAAGACGAAGGCCCGGACGCCATCCGCAAGGCAGGCGCCCGCATCCGCCACTGTCACATCGCCGAGCTTGAGGGCCGTAAAGCCCCGGGCACCAAAGGCGAGGACCTGAGCGGCTACTTCAAAGCGCTGTACGATATCGGCTACGCCGGCGGCGTCTCCTGCGAATGCGGCTGGCCCAAAGAGAATGTCGAGGAGGCCTGGAAAAAGGCGCTCGCGACCATGCGCCAGCAAGCCGGCGTGTAGTAGAGGAAGAACGCTCAACTCTCAACGTTCAAGTGGGAAGAATTGTGAATAAATTTAGAGCTCCGTAAGGTTTTACTTGAGAGTTGAGCGTTGAACGTTGGGAGTTGAACGTTATTTCAGGTTTTACTTGGGAGTTGAGCGTTATTACCCTTTCCAGTTTTTCGCCACCCAGCGGCGAAACCGCCCGAGTTCTCGGTTTGGGTGAAAGGCATCTTAATTTTGTTTACGAAAAGAGACGATATTGTTATCTTTTGTATATGAATTTTGAGGAACTAGTGAAGCTTACGGGTGAACTGCCCTGCTTTGACCTGCCCCTTGTCGTTCAGGCGACGGACGATTCGCGTGAGTCCGTCCGCGTCCAACTCTCCCGCTGGATGGCGCAGGGCCGGGTGATCGGTCTGCGGCGCGGCGTGTACACGCTGTCTGAGACATACCGCCGCGCGCCAATGATTCCGGTTGCCCTGGCCCGACACCTCTACACCCCTTCATACTTGAGCGGACTCTGGGCACTGGGCTATTATGATTTGATTCCGGAACGGGTCGTTTGGCTGACCAGCGTGACGCCACGCGTGCCGCGCCGATTTGAGAACCCGTTCGGCGTGTTCGACTATCAGAACATCAAGCAGGAGGCCTTCTTCGGCTACCGAACTGCAACGCAGAGTGGTGCCGAAATGCTGGTTGCCGAGCCCGAGAAAGCGCTGTTGGATCATTGGCACCTGACCGCCGGGGAGTGGACTGCGGATCGTCTCGCGGAGATGCGTTACCAGAACTCGCACGGGATCGACGCCGCCCGGCTTCAGACATACGCCGTACGTTTCCGTAGCCCACGTCTCGTACGGACGGTTCGGCGGTGGCTGAGTTTGGCGGCAATAGCGGACGAAGGGACGGTGACACTATGAAAGAACAGGCTCTTGCGTTGGCACGCGTGGCGAACGATCCCGGAATGGCGGCCCATCGACTGCGTGAATACCTTCAGGCGTTTGTGTTGCGCTCCTTCCACGAATGCGAGGCCTTCCGTTCACTGGCCTTCATCGGCGGAACCGCCCTGCGGTTCCTGCACGGTCTGCCGCGCTTCTCAGAGGATTTGGATTTCTCACTCGTTTCACCGGATGGCTATGACGCCAAGGCTTGGCTGCTTAAGGTGAAGCGGGATCTGACGCTGGCCGGGTTTGAACCTGATGTGACATGGAACGACCGTAAGACTGTAAACACCGGCTGGGTATGCGTGGCCGGCATCCTGAAAGAAGCGGGACTTTCGGATATGCCCGACCAAAAGCTCGCGATCAAAGTCGAGATCGACACGCGGCCTCCAGCGGGCGCGCATTGCGAGCGCCAAGTCGTCACCCGCCACATGACCTTCCTTATCCAGCATTACGACCTGCCGTCGCTGCTGTCCGGCAAACTCCACGCCTTGATCTGTCGCAAATACGCCAAAGGCCGTGACTGGTACGATCTCATGTGGTACCTCTCACAACGGCCGCCGGCCGCCCCCAACCTCCCACTCCTGCAGAACGCGCTGGATCAGACGCAGGGCCAAAAAACCTGCCATGCAAACGATTGGAAAGAACTGACGAAAGCGCGGTTACAATCGTTCGATCCCGAAACGCTCGCGGCGGATGTCCGCCCCTTTCTGGAGCGTCCACAGGACGCCGCGTTGCTGACCTCGTGGTTGAACGTCAGCTTTTAAATCAGAACTGGAGTATCATGCGGAAAGATCCTTTCCATCTCGCGGATGATTATGCGCGAATGCTGGCCGATCCGCCGTCCGCTGTTCTCGAGTCCGGCGTCCCCTACCGTTCCGGCTTCCACTGGACCGAGCGCCACCTGCAGTGCCTCTGGTATGACGAGCACTACCGCCCGCCCTGCTTTCCTCTGCCCGGCGGCGAAACCGTCCGGATCCTCCATCCGGGCGAGTGGAATCTAGAGGCCGGCCCAGATTTTCTCAACGCCACGCTCTTGGTCCAGCCGGGCGACCGCTGGCTGCACGGAGACATCGAAGTGCATGTGCACCCGACCGATTGGGACGCGCACGGCCATCAGACTGATCCCGCGTATGAGCGCGTCGTCGCGCATGTCACCTGGTTTGCAGGCCCGCCGCCCCGCTCGCTGCCCGCGCACGTCCTGCCGCTCGCGCTCGCGGAACCGGTCGCGGCCATGCCCGGTCTCTCGCTGGATGACATCGACCTGAAGGCCTACCCGCACGCCGCGCTGCCGGCCACGCCGCGGCCTTGCGAAGCGCGGCTCAAGAACGATCCCGACCGTGCGCGCGCCCTGCTCGCCGCCGCCGGCCACTACCGTCTTCAGCTCAAGGCGGCACGCCTCCGTGCCCGGCTGGCGCAGACCGGCGACCGCCACCAGCTCTTCTACGAGGAGGTCATGGCCGCGCTGGGCTACAAACACAACCAGACGCCCTTCCGCCTGCTCGCGCGCCTGCTGCCGGTCGCCTCACTGGGCGTGTCGCGTGAAACCGCTTACGCCCGCCTGCTCGGCGCAGCCCGTCTGCTGCCGCAGCCTGAAGCCGCGGCCGATCCCGAAAGCCAACGCTTCATTCGCACGCTGTGGGATCTCTGGTGGCGCGAGTCGTCGGCCGAACTGCCGGACGGCGTGCCGTGGCGTCTGCACAATCTGCGCCCGCAGAACGCGCCGGCGCGCCGGCTCGCGGCGGCCGCCTGCCTCTTCAGCGGCATGTTCACCGTGCGCCACGAACTCGACCGCCTGCCTGCGGTCGGCGGCACAGCGTGGCACGCCCAGGCGCTCGGCTGCCTGACCGCGCGCTGCGCCTGGCCCTTCTGGAACACCCGCCTGACCCTCGCGGCGGCGCCGGAGCATAAAGAGACCGCCCTGCTGGGCGACTCGCGCGCGGCGGCCATCGTCACGAACGTGCTGCTGCCTTTTGCGGCGGCCGAGGAGTCGCTGCCGGACGGGGCGCTCGACCGTCTGCCGCCCGAAGACCTCTCAGCCCCCATGCGCCTGACCGCCCTGCACCTGTTCGGGCGTGACCACAACCCCGCGCTTTATGCCGACAACGGGCTGCTGCAGCAAGGCCTGCTGCAGATCCACCTCGACTTCTGCCTCTCCGCCAAGCCCGGCTGCGACGCCTGCGCACTCTGCGCCTCGCTCCAGTAACCAGTTGATGTTTAACGCAGAGGCGCGGAGATGCGGAGACGCGGAGACTTTTTTGGAGTGCGGCGGCCAGCGGTATCCCGCGCGACGCCGCTTCACCCAAAGCCAAGTCACACGCGCCAGAAAACGGCATCCGGCTCACTGATGGCAGGACAAGCAGACGCCTGTCCCTTGTTCTCAGCACGCGTGCAAGACAGCCTACGCAAATGGGGCACGGGAGGCTTCCATCGCCCCGAGAAAGACAAACCGTTCGGCGACGTGATCGCCTCCGCGCCGACACGAAAAGCGGAGCGTGAACTCGCCCCCCACCCCAGCCTCAAACCTCAGGCCTTCTTGCGGCAGCTTGTCCGAGCCGTACTGCCCCTCGGCACGTGTGTTCTTTCGGAAATCCTCCACCATTTCTACATCTTTTCGACCTTGACCTTCACGACGTGGCCATTCAGGTCGCATGCGTCTCCGTCGACCGCGCCGAAGGTCAAGCGCTCGCACAGCGTCTCGGCCTTGGCATAATCGGCAAAGGCTTCAATGGCGGCGCGGACCTCATCGTCGCACGCGACGGTCACGGCGATGCGCTGCGTCACCTCGAAGTCCGCCTCCTTGCGCAGGTTCTGCACGCGGCTCACGAACTCGCGCGCCAAGCCCTCCTGCACAAGCACAGGTGTCAGCGCCGTCTCAATGCCCACAATCGCGTCGCCCTCGGACGCCACCACCATGCCGGCCTTGGGCGTGCGCTGCACCACCACGTCGTCGGCGCTCAGCTCGAAGCGCTCGCCCGCCGCCTCGATGGACACCGGCCGGTTCGCGGCCAAGGCCGCCGCCTGCGCCGAAGAAAGGCGCGCGATCGCCGCCGCCACGGCCTTCATGTTCGGGCCGAACTTCGGACCCAGCTTGCGGAAATCGGCTTTGACCGACACGTCGGCCATCGCCGTTTCATCGCTGCCGAACGCGACCGTCTTGATGTTGAGTTCGTCCGTGATCAACTCCTCGAACCCTTCCAGCATCGCGCGGATCTCGGGATTGGCCGACACGACGTGGAGCACCGAAAGCGGCTGCCGCACCTTGAGGTCGTTCTCCGTGCGGAGCTGCCGGCCGAGCCGCACCACGGTCTGCA
>JAGOBZ010000286.1:3245-4571 GCA_017999015.1 Kiritimatiellia bacterium | reverse complement strand
GGGCGCTCATCACGGACGGGCTCCACGACGACTATTGGAAGGGGAGCCGCGACCGTGAGGCCACCGTCAGAGAGGCAGTCTTTGCGGCATGACCTCCGGAACGATGTCACTTTCCTGACACACACCCCGGGCGTGTGGCTGATCTCGGTGATGGCGATCGCGGTGCGGCGCGAGGAGGGGCCGGCCGGTTCGCGGCCGCCGCGCACGAGGGCTGCGGGCACCGTCGCGTTGAGCGGCGGAACAAAGGCATAGCCGGTGAGCGCCAGCGTGTTCGCAGGCACGGCGCGGTCCTGCACGGTCAGCGCGAGCGTGTGGGTCGCGCCGGCGGTCAGCGCGGTGTCCAGGTGCAGCGCCACGCCGGCGCCGTCTTCCAGCAGCGTCGCGTTGAGCACTGCGCTGCCGCTAACGGCATAGGCGGCGGGGTTGGTGGCTGAGGCGGGGTCGAGCGGCTCGGAGAAGGCGAGCGTCAGGATGTGGCGGTCGTGGAAGACGCTCCAGGCGGTCAGCGCGGGCGCGGTGACGTCCGGCACGAAGCGGTAGCGGGCGGCGGCGCTGGTGACGGTGCCGGCCAGGTTGGAGAGCACGCAGCGGAAGAGGCGGTTGCTGTTGGCGAGGTCGGCCGTCAGCGTGTAGGCGGGCGCGGTCGCGCCGGGAAGGTTGACGCCGTCACGCTGCCACTGATAGGTAACGCCGCCTTGGCGCACGGCTTCGACCGCGAAGGTGGCGCTACGCAGGCCGGCCCACTGCTCCTCGATATCAAGCGAGAGCGGCTGCGTGCGGATGACCGGCGGATCCAGAAAGGGCGTCAGCACGGCGGCCGGGATGACATTGGTCGCGGTGGTGCCGGGCACCTGCCAGGCCACGGCGAGGTTGTCGCCGCCGGTGTTCTCCTTCTGGAGCACCTCGATGTAGTAGCGTGTGCCGGCGGTGAGGGCAATCGGTGAGGATTTCTGATTGGGCTCTTTGGTCCATTCCCGCGAATTGGTCCAGCCCGAGACATAGGCGATGCGCCGGCGCGAGGCCGGCAAATGGTCGGTACCGAGCCAGAGTTCGCCGCCGTCGTCGGTCGCCACCCAGAAGGTGTAGGAGCCGGTGACCGTCGGGGTCAGCAGCGCGCGCACGCGCTGGCCGTAATAGTCGGCCACATTGACACCGGTTTCGAGCTGGCTGTTGACAACCTCCTCGACAGTCGGCGCATCGGGGAACGCGGCAGCGGCGGTCAGGTCCGCGACGCGGCCGCCGGAGATGCCGGCGTAGTATTCACGGTAAAAGCCCTGCTGCGCACCGAGCGGCAAGCTGGCAAACGCGAAAACAACGGCTGTCCAA
>JAGOBZ010000286.1:0-3145 GCA_017999015.1 Kiritimatiellia bacterium | reverse complement strand
GGGGAACGCGGCAGCGGCGGTCAGGTCCGCGACGCGGCCGCCGGAGATGCCGGCGTAGTATTCACGGTAAAAGCCCTGCTGCGCACCGAGCGGCAAGCTGGCAAACGCGAAAACAACGGCTGTCCAACAGGCTGGCACACGCATAAGGGTTCCACGCAATCCAGAAACAAACATACTGTCTGCCCACCATCATAGCGTGTCGGGAAGAAAGAGGAATAAGAGAAAAGGCGGCCCGTGCTCGCAACACGTTTTCATGGACCGCCCTGTATTCTATACCCGCTCGACCACGATCTCGGGGTCAATCGACTCCCGCAGAATACGCTCGATACCTTGCTTGAGCGTCATGGTGGCGTGCGGGCAACTTCCGCACGCGCCGCGCAAGCGCAGCTTGACCGTCTTGCCTTCAATCGCCACCACGTCCATATCGCCGCCGTCCGCCTGCAGCATGCCGCGGAGTTCTTCCAGTTTGGTCTGGATCTGTTCCGTCATTGTAGCCTCCTTTTCAAATAGCCGGTATGATGCCGCAAACGTATCGTGCCGTCAAGCGACGGGCGTAACCGGAGGGAAGGAGAAAGGAGAAAGGGGGAAGGAAAAAGGAGGAAGGAGGAGCGGTGGGCAGTAGGCAAAAGGCAGTAGGCTGCGCGGCTGACGAGCGGGGGCGGGGCGCAGGGCTCGGGAGGGACGGCGGCCTCGCCGTCCAGCCGCTAGACATGAAATGGGGTGACGGCTGGGCAAGCAGGCGCTTGCCCCTCCCGGTGTAGCACTACGTGTACGTCAGATACGCGGCTCTCTGACCGCTGATCGCTGACAAGACAAAATCCCCCAATCTTGTAAATCCTGCAATCCTGGCTAAAAACGGTTCGGCGTTCTGACCTGCGCCCCGAGACTTTCGACCTGCGGCAGCCAGCCTATGCGGCGGCCTCGGCGAGACCGCCCTACCCGTCGGGAGCCGAGGAGGCGTTCGTCCCCGAAACACATTGACTATACAACAGAAGATAATTACGATGCTGGCATTGACTGATGCGAACGGATGGTATCGGCGCGCGTGCGCGCATTCGTGGCTGACAAGGAGCGTGAGAAAATGAAACAAATGATGATCTCTGCAATCGCGGTTATTGCCGCGCTCGCCGTGACCGCTGAAGAATCCGTAAAGACGTGGACGCCGGTCCGTTGCGAGATCGGCGACGTGCGGCTCAAAGGCCCTCTCGGCGAGCGGCTCGATGCGATGATCGAACGGCACGTGATCGGAACGGATGTCGATTACATCACCGCGCCCTTTCAGGAAAAGACGGAAACCAAGCGCTGGTGGCAGACGGAGTTCTGGGGCAAGTACATGCAGTCGGCCATGCCGTATCTGCAGTACACCGGCTCCGCGAAGCTGAAGACGGCTGTCGACCGAGGCATCGCGAGCATGATCGCTTCGCAAGAAAAGAACGGATACATCGGCAACTATCCGGACGAGCTGCGCTGCGGCGAAGGGTGGGATGTCTGGGGCATGAAGTACACGATGATGGGCTTTTTGCACTACTATGACGCAACGAAGTCTACGGATGCTTTGGAGGCGTGCAAACGGGTTTGCGATTACGTGATCGCAGAATTGGGGCCGAACGGCAAACGCGGCGTGCGCCTGTACCAGACCGGTAACTGGTCCGGCTATGCCAGCTCGTCGATCCTGGAGCCGGTGATGTGGCTCTACCAGCGGACGCAGGATAAGAAATACCTCGATTTCGCGACCTATCTGGTCAAGGACATGACCGAAGTGGAAGACGGCCCACGGCTGCTCGATCTCGCCTTGAAGGGCATCTCCGTGGCGGACCGCAACGGCCACGGCAACAAGGCCGAGACCCACGGTGGATACGTGATGAAGCACAACCGCTGGAAATCCTACGAGATGATGAGCTGCTACCAGGGCATGCTCGATTACTTTGAGGTGACCGGGCGCAAGGAGCTTTTCGATGCGGCGGTCGCGACCGGCAACGACATTATCAAAGAGGAGATCAATCTCGCCGGCGGCTGCGCGTGTTCAGAGGCGTGGTTCCACGGCGCGCGCAAGCAGCACCTGCCCTATCTGCGGCTTCAGGAGACGTGCGTCACGACGACGTGGATGCGCTTTTGCGAGAAGCTGCTCGACCTGACGGGTGACCCGAAGTGGGCGGACGAGATCGAGCGTACCTTCTACAATGCCTATCTCGGCGCCATGAAGGCGGACGGCTCGGAATTCGCCGGCTACACGCCCCTTTCCGGCAACCGCTATCACGGCCAGCATCACTGCTACATGCACACGGACTGCTGCACGGCGAACGGCCCGCGCGGGTTCCTCTGCTTCCTCAAGGGCTTCTTCCGTACGACGGGCGACGCGGCGGTCTTCAACTTCTACGCTTCCGCTCTGGTGAAGGGCGTCATGCCCCGGACCGGCAAGAAAATCGCTTTCGACATGTACTCGCTCTATCCGCGCTCGAACACCGCCCGGATCGTCAGCCACACCGAAAACGCGGGAGTCGTGCCGCTCAAGCTGCGCATTCCGAAGTGGAGCGAAGCGACGGTCGTGAAAGTGAACGGCGAGGAGCAGAAGGGTGCCGTCCCCGGGACCTACATCACGATTGAGCGCGAGTGGAAGCTCGGCGACATCGTTGAAATCAGGTTCGACATGCCCGTCGTTGCGCACAAACTCGAACACAACATCGCCTTCACGCGCGGCCCCGTCCTCCTGGCCCGCGACAGCCGTTTCGGCGACGGCGATTTCACCGAGCCGTTCCGGCGCGGCATCAAAGACGGACAGCGCATGACGGGCTTCGCCGACGTGCGCACGCCGTCGGGTGACATCTGGATGGCGTTTTCCGCGACGCTTCCGATCGGCTCGCACCACGAGAACCCCGAGGGCGCTCTGCCGGCCACCGTGTTCTTCTGTGACTACGCATCCGCCGGCAACACCTGGCAGCGCGACAACTACTACCGCACCTGGTTCCCGGAAGAGTACGCGCCGACGGAGTGAGATTGTTGACGGACGAAGTCGGTTTGCCCGTCCTCATGGTAGGAACTTCTTACGAGCGGTGCGCTGGCCACATAGCCGAACCCAAGCGCCAGGGCCGCCTCGCGCAAACGGTCGAATTCGGACGGTTCCACGTAGCGTTCGACCGGCAGGTGG
>JAGOBZ010000284.1 GCA_017999015.1 Kiritimatiellia bacterium | reverse complement strand
AGCCCGCGCCCGCGCAGCATCGCGCAGAAAGCCGTCACGTCACGCCCGTCCGACACCGCGAACTGCCCCTCGTCCTCGGCGCGTCCGTCATAGCCGCCCACCGTCGTGCGGCTGCCGGCGCTCATGCGGTTGACGCCCACGCCCGCCAGCCCGTCGCGGAACGCCGGCGCCTCGCGCGTCGAAAGCACCAGCGTGGTCTCCGGCAGGCAGATGCGGAAGGCGAAGATGAGCTGCGCCAGCCAGCGGTCGGTGACCGGATACGGCGCTTGAAAGCCCCCGGCCTCGGGACGCAGCCGGGGAAAAGAAACGGAGAACGCCGCGCGCCAGAAGCGCTGTTGCAGCGCGCGGACATGCCGGAAGAGCGCGAGCGCGTCGGCCAGCGGATCGGCCAGGCCCAGCAGCGCGCCGAGCCCCACGCTCGCGACGCCGCCGGCCAGCGCGCGCGACGGCGCCTCCAGCCGCGCCGCATAGTCGCGTTTAGGGCCCCACCGGTGGAAGCGTTCATAGGCCTCGGGGTCGTAGGTCTCCTGGTAGATCGTCACGCCGGTGCAGCCGGCCTCGGCCAGCGCGCGATACTCGTCAGCCGCCATCGGGAACGCTTCGACGGTGACCTCGTGGAAGAGGCGCGCCGCCGCGCGCACGCCGTCGCGCAGGTAGGCGAAATCGGCGTGCGGCGTGCGCTCGCCCGTCAGCAGCAGCACCTGCTCGAACCCTAGGCCTTTCAGAGCGGCCAGTTCGCGCGCGATCTCGTCGGGCTCGAGCCGGTGGCGCACCTGGCTGCGGTCGGCGGCAAACCCGCAGTAGGCGCAGCCGCCGGAGCAGTAATTTGAGAGGTAGAGCGGTGCGTAGAGCTGAATCGTACGGCCGAACTGGCGGCGCGTCAGCGCCTGCGCCCGCTGCGCCATGGCTTCCAGCCAGCGTGCAGGCTCCGCGCGCGCCAGCGTGACAAACGTAGTCTCGTCGGGCTCTTCGGTGGCCAGGGCCGCGGCGACCGCCCGCGCGTCCGGCGGCGGCAGCGCCAGCCAGGGCTGCGGATCCAGCTCGGGGGGGATCCTGCTCGTCGATGCTGATGCCGCGTTCACGCGCGTTCCCCTCCCTGCAGAAAGGCGGTCAGCGGGCTGCTGGCTTGCGCATCTGTCCCTACGGGCATCAGGCCGGCCCGACGGGCGCTGCGGCCGGCCGCCACCGCCTGCGCGAAGGCCGCGGCCATCGCCGGCGGGTCGCCCGCGTCGGCGACGGCCGTGTTGACCAGCACCGCGTCGCAGCCCATTTCCAGCGCGGCGGCGGCCTGCGACGGCGCGCGCAGGCCCGCGTCCACGATCACGGGGATGGTCGCCTCGCGCAGGATGATCTTGAGCAGCTCGGCCGAGGCCAGCCCCTGGCCGCTGCCGATCGCCGCGCCCAGCGGCATGACTGAGGCGCAGCCGGCCTCCTCAAGGCGTTTGGCCAGGACCGGGTCGGGCGGGATGTACGGCATCACCAGCCAGCCGTCGGCCGCCAGCACGCGCGCGGCCTCGTAGGTCTCGATCGCGTCGGGCATCAGGTGGCGCGGATTGGGGTGGATCTCGACTTTGACCAGGCGGCTGCCGCACAGCTCGCGCGCGATGCGCGCGGCCTGGATCGCCTCCTCGGCGTTGCGCGCGCCCGACGTGTTGGGCATCAGCGTGACATCATCCATCGCCAGCAGCGGGGCCAGCAGCGCATCGTTCGGGCGGTCGCGGTCAAAGCGCCGCAGCGCCACGGTCACGATCTGCGCGCCAGACGCAGCCACGGCGCGCGCCATGACGTCGGCGTCGGCGAATTTGCCTGTTCCCAGCAGCAGGCGCGAGGTGTAGGCGCGGTCGCCCAGCACCAGGGTGTCGTTCTCATGATTCATGCTTCGTTGTTTCCTTGGGTTCGAGTCTGCGGAAAACGCGTGGCAGGGCTCTGCCGCGCGGGTCAGCCGCCGCCCGCGAAGGTCAGCAGCTCCACGCGGTCGTCCTCGGCGAGCGTCGCGGCGGCCTGTTCGGCGGCCGGCACCACGCGGTCATTCACCACCGCGGCCACGCGCGCGGCGGGCGCCTGTTCGGCAATCAGTTCGGACACGACTCGCGCCGCAGTCTCGTAAGGTTCGCCATTCAGCATCACTCTCATGGTCGCGCTCCTCCCGACGGCGCAGGAAAAACAAAAAGGGAATGCACGCCGGTCGGGTGCATTCCCTGCTTGAGTCTCCCTTCGCCGGCATGATCCGGATCAGGTTCTACGGGTGTGATCTCAGCTCTCCCTCTCGGAAGAACACCCCGGCCGATTGGAGAACAGCGTACGCCAGAGGATGCGGATTGTCAATCCGGTTCAGGCCATCAGAAGGAAGCGGCCGCGCGCAGACCGCCGATCATCTGGGTGCTGGCGTGGGTCTCGCCGTCGATATACCGGCGCGCGGCGTCGCGCAGGCGGCCGTGCACCTGCTCGGACAACGCCACATACGGCGAAAGAACGATGTGGTCCGTAAGCTGCCACTCCAGCGCGGCCGAGGCCCAGACGTCTTTGAAGGCATAGGTGTCGAAGCCGGCGTCATGCCGGTTGCGGCGGGGATTGCCGAAGCCGATCCCGCCGCCGACCGACAGTGACAGGGGGTCGGTCTCGCGGCCGCCCGCCGCCTGGATCAGCGTGAAGGTGTGCCCGATTTCGGCGGCGACGTACATCGCGCCGTATTCGTTGTCGATGTCGAATTCCGCCGACAGCGCGGGCGCCATCCAGAGATCGGGCAGCGCAGCGCCGACATTGATGAACTGCGTGTCGGGATTCTCCTCGCCCTTCCACCGGTTCACCGGCGGATGATATTCGTAAATGTAATTGACGAACAGCTCCAGCGTCGTCGGCAGCCGCGCATAATCGTCGGGCGAAAAGGCATGCACATAACCGGGGCCGAAGGCGAATTCCTGATAGGTGCCCGTGCGGTTGCCGTACCCGCCGTGCTTACGGCCCCACGCGGTGGTGTCCAGAATTGCGCCGGCCCAGAGGTTGAAGCCGCGCCACTCGGCGAGCGCCTCCAGGGTCAGAATCGGATCACGGTTGTCGACCAGCCCGTAGGTGAGCTGGCGCGAACAGAAATCAGCGGCCGCTTCGAAGGCCGGGGCGTGTTCTGCAGGTGCGGCGAGAGACTCTACCGCAGCGCTGTCGGCGGTGGCGGAGGTGTCCGCCAGCGCCGCCTGGATCATGCAGAGGCCGCAGCAGGCGGCACTCGTGACGATGCTTTGAGCTGTCATGGTTTCCTTGTTTGTGTGAAGCCGGCTCCGCCCATCGGAGTCCGGCAAAAATGTCTTCAGGGCATGCTGATCCGGTGCTTACGTCCCAGTAGCCAGAACCCGCCGAACAGCGCGCCCAATAATGCGCACGGCGTCAGGATCCACACCGTCTGGTGGCCGAGCGCGAGCTGATAGTAGAGCGTCGCGACGCTCCAGCCGAGCACGGTCAGATAGACCGCCAGCAGCGTGCCGTAGAAACGGCCCAGCTCGCGGAAGGCCGCGCCCATCGCCGCCAGGCACGGCACGTAGAGCAGCACGAACAGCAGATAAGCGAAGGCCTGGTGCGGGCCTTTTGAGAAACGCTGCCGCATCGCGCGGAACACCGAGACATCCGAATCGACCTCTGCTGCCACGACCGCCTCGTCGCCGCTCACCGCGCCCAGCCCCAGCGGGTCGCGCAGGCCGTGGCCGACCTTGGCCAGGTTCGCGGGGATCGTGGCGATGGCGTCTGCCAGCCCCTGCCAGAGGCTGAAGGACTCCCCCCCCTCGCCGGCGGCGCCGGCCCCAGCGATCGTTTCGTCGTTCTCCATCTGGCCGTAGAGCGAAGTCAGCGTGCCCACCACCGCCTCTTTGGCGAAAAGGCCCGTGAAGAGCGCGACCGAGGCCGGCCAGTTATCTTTCTCGACGCCCATCGGTTCGAACAGCGGCGTGATCGCCGTGCCGACCGTGCAGAGCAGCGAGGTTTCGGTGTTCTCATTGCCGAATGAGCCGTCGCGCCCGACCGAATTGAGGAACCCGAGCAGCAGCACCATCGGCACGATCACACGTCCGGCGCGGAAAAGGAAGACCTTGAGCCGGTCCCACGTGTGCAGCAGGATATGCTTGAGGCGCGGCAGATGATACGGCGGCAGCTCCATGATAAAGTGCGACGGTTCGCCCTGGAACAGCGTGCGCTTCATCAGGAGGCCGGTCAGCACCGCCAACACGATGCCGCTGACGTAGATCCAGAAGACCATGCGCCCGGGATGCGCGCTGAAGAACGCCGCGCCGAAGACCACATAGACCGGCAGCTTCGCGCCGCACGACATGAAGGGCACCATGAAGATGGTCAGGAAACGGTCGCGCCGGCTCTCCAGCGTGCGCGTCGCCATGATCGCCGGCACTGAGCAGCCGAACCCGACCAGCATCGGCACGAACGATTTGCCCGGCAGGCCCAGCCAGCGCATGAAGCGGTCCATCACGAACGCGGCGCGCGCCATATAGCCCGAATCCTCCAGCAGGGAGAGGCAGAAAAACATGAAGAAGATCGGCGGAATGAACGTCGCCATCGTCTGCAAGCCCGCGCCGATC
>JAGOBZ010000283.1 GCA_017999015.1 Kiritimatiellia bacterium | reverse complement strand
GAGCAGGCCCGTGGTGACTGCGAGGGCAACCATATCGCGGATCACGCCCGGTTTGGTTTTCGCTGATAAGGCAGGATTGATCCATCCGGGCCGGCAGAGGCGTTCGATGAGGATGTCGGCCGAATCCTTGCCGGTGCGGACCGCGGTCTCCTGACGGTGGTGTTCCGAGAGCATGCGACCGGGGAGTCCCAGAATTCGGCGCTGCGCCCAGTCGTCGAGCACGCGGTGCTCGAAGACCACGTCGTCACCCTGCCGGATGAAGGGGATCTCGTCGCGCTGCACAAGATGGTACAGTTCACGTTCCGGTATGCGGATATGGCGTGCGGCCTGTGGTAAAGATAGGATTCTGTGTGGCATAAAACGTCATTTTACCGGATTCAGCACAGTGCGTCAAAGCGCAAGTCTGCGAGAAAAAATAAAAATAATCTGGGACGTCAAGAGGAGCAATCTGGCACGAGATATGACATAAGGCGGAAGGCGGAAGAACGGGGCGATGCGGTAACCTTGCAGTGGCTGACTGACGGAGTTCTGTTATACTGCCAAGCATGAAGTGGGGCTTGGCGATTTTATTGGCGATTGCGGTTGTCGTGCTGCCTTTCCTCTTCCGGCGTGCGCCGGAGGTGGGGGACTGGAGCCCGGGAGACCCCGAGTTAATCATCGTCACGCCGCATAACGAAGCGATCCGGCATGAGTTCGGCGAGGGCTTCTCGCGCTGGCACCAGGCGCGTTTCGGACAGCCGGCCCGCATCGATTGGCGGGTGATCGGCGGCACGACGGAGATCATGCGCTATCTGGCCTCGGAGTACGCGGCCTCGGCCCGGCGTTTTTTCAAGGCCCAGGGTGTGGCGTGGCCGGCGGACGGCGCGCAGGCGGTGCTGTCCGGCAGCCGGCCGGATGACGAGGCGCGTTGGGCGTTGTGGCAGGCCTTTCGCGCGTGCGATGCGCCGGACGAGATAACCTGCCGCATAGATCTCTTTTTCGGCGGCGGCGTGTATGATCACGCGAAGGCGGAGCGGCAGGGGCTGACCGTGGCTGCTTGGGGTGCGGCGGGGCCGCCCGCGGGACTTTTCGAGGACGCCGCCGGGCGCGAGTTGATCCCCGTTGCCATGAACGGCGAGGTCTGGCGCGGCACCGCCTACTACGGCTGCGTGTTGAGCGCCTTCGGCATCTGCTACAACCCGGAGCGCCTCGCCGATTTGGGCATCGGCCGCCCGCCCGCGGCGTGGGAAGATCTCGCGGATGCGCGGTATGCCGGCCATCTGGGACTGGCAGATCCCACCAAGAGCGGCAGCGTGGCCAAGGCGTACGAGATGATGATCCATGCCCGTTGTGCGCGGCATGTGGCGGAGTCCGGGTTCAGCCGCGAGCAGGTCCGGCGTTACGAGGCGCTTTTCGCGCAGGCGGCAGCTTTGACCAACGGCCTGCCGGCAGGCGTGCCGCCCGCCTATCAGGAGGCGGTAGAGCAGGGGTGGCTGGCGGGCGTCAATCTGGTGCGGCTCATCGGCGCCAACGCGCGCTACGTCACGGATGCGGCCGGCAAGGTCCCGAATGACGTCGGGATGGGCGCGGCGGCGGCCGGTGTCGTGATCGATTTCTACGGGAGGCTCCAGTCGGAACTCTCTTCGCCGCCTGGGCGTGCGCCGGTCATGACTTATATCACGCCGGTCGGCGGATCGAGCGTGACGGCCGATCCGGTCAGCCTGCTGCGGGGAGCGCCGCACCGCGCGCTGGCCGTGCGCTTTATCGAGTATCTGCTGGGAGAAGAGGGGCAGAGGCTTTGGAACTACCGTGTCGGCGAGCCCGGCGGCCCGGTCCGGTACGCGTTGCGCCGCCTGCCGATCCGCCGCGATTTTTATCCTTCGGCCGATCCGCTGCTGCAGGCCGCTCAGGAGCGGCACCGGCCGCATCTCGCCGATCCGCTGTGGCAACCGGAGGTTGACGCGTACCGGCTGGGCGAGGCCTTTCACTATGAGGCGCGCTGGACGGGGCGTCACTTCGGCATCCAGCGAGAACTGATCCGTGCCATGTGCCTGGATGCCGGCGATGAGCTCAAGCGCGCCTGGCAGGCGATTTTGGCGAACGGGGGGCCTGCGGCTAATCCCGAGGCCATGCGCCTGCTGGAGGCGATGCCTGATGCGCCGGTTCCGCTGGGCTGGAGCAGCGCGCTGGCCTACTACGCACGACAGCCGCGGCTGGACGTGCTGAGCGCGTGGACCGCTTTTTTCCGCAGGCACTACCGGCTGGCCGAGGCGGCGGCCTGCCAGCGAAATGAGAACGGACGTTTGTAACGGATGCGTGATGGTCCGTGTATACCTGAGCACATGCGTGCGCGGTTCAAGTTGAAGCGTGCCGGGCGGCGGTACAGTCGCAGAGAGGAGCGGATAGCAGGATGGTGAGAGGAATCGGGGCGGCCGTAATGGCTGCCGGAATCGCGTGCGCACAGCCCGCCGCGCAACAGCAGCAGCCAGAGCGTGTCGAGGTGTCGGCCACAGATAGTTTCAACGGTCAGACGTTCGCCTATACGCGGTTGCTGCGGGAACGTAACCACCGGCATGAGCGGTATGACGTCAGCTATCCGTCGCCGGAAGTGACTGATTTCGCGCCGAACAACACGGTGCCGGCCGAACTCTACCTGCCCCTGGGCATGAGCCGTGACCGCGCGTTTCCGGCGGTGGTCTGTCTGCACATCTTCCACGGCAGCTTCGATTTGGAGCGCATGCTCTGCGCACGGCTGGCCCAGAACGGGGTGCCCGCGCTGTTTTTCAAGCAGCCTTATTACGCCGAACGCGGCGGGGCGGAGGGCAAGGCACGTCTGGTCTCGGACGCGGAGGTCTTTGTGCGCGGTCTGGAGCAGGGCTTGCAGGATGCCAGACGCGCGGTGGACATCATGCAGAGCCTGCCCGAGGTGGATCCGGCACGGGTCGGGATCACCGGCGTCAGCATGGGCGCCATCCAGTCGGCCAGCGTCTGCGGCATCGAACCGCGCATCCACAAAGCCTTTCTCATGCTGGGCGGGTGCGACGTGCGCCAGATCGTCATGACGGCGCATGAGACGCGCAAGCTGCGCGCGTTTATCGAGCAGTTGCAGCCGGAAGCGCGCGAACGCGTGTTCGCCTGCCTGGAGCGGCTCGACCCCATTCGCGCACAGGACGGACTCAAGCGCCTGGCGCAGGCGGACCGTCTGCGCATGACCTGCGCCGAACTGGATCAGGTGGTGCCGCCGGCGTGCAGCCGCCGGCTGGCGGAGGCCGCCGGGTTCGCGGACCGTGTCACCTGGCTCAACGGCATGGATCACTATTCGGCGATGGCCGGCTTTCCGCAAATCATGGAGGAGGTGGTCGCCTTCTTCGGAAACGATGTGCCCGCAGCGTGGCAGCCGCCCCAGACGAACGGCGAGAAGAGCGCCTCCGAACTGCTGGGCGGTTTTCTGTCCGGCCTGTCAGCCTTGCTGGGCGGCGAGCCGGCCGAGGAGCGCGCGCACATGGCGGGCGTAACGGCGGAGGTGACGGTCGACGGCAAACGGTATGCCGCCGCTTTCGATTTCCTGCGCGGCACGCGCGGACGCTTCAAACTCACCGGCACCTTTCCCGAAGTCGGCAAGGCCGGTTTGGGGCAGGGGGCGTATCCCTGGCTGATCGGTGCGGGCAAGCGGGTCTTTTGCGGCACCGAGGGGAACAGCAACGCACTGGCCGTCGCGACGTTGATCCAGCCGCAGCGCTTGATGAAGATGCGGGTGGCGGTGGGCGCGCTCGCGGCCGCCTCCTTCTCGCCCGAAGCGCTCAAACAGTACTACACGCTGGGCGAGCTGAAACGCTCGAACGGTGAGCGCGTGGTTGAGGTCAAGGTGGATCATAAAAAGACGCGCGGCCGGCTCGAGCTGACCTTCAGCGCCGACGGCACGCCGCTGGGCGCCTCCTGGGCGTTCGGCGAAGCGGTGGGCACGGCGCGTTTCAGCCATTGGCGCCTGCACGCCGTCACGGATGACGCCTTGTTTGAACCGCCGCCTGACCTGCCGCGCCACGCCGTGCTGCAGGAAGATGTGCTGCGGATGTTCGCGGCGGTGTTTGAATTCGCGGTGGAGGCGACAGAATGAAGCGACAGACGGTTTTTGGAGTGGTGGCGGCGGTGGTGATCGGCTGCTCGTCGGCGCGCGCGCAGGAGGCGTTGCAGGTGGTGGCGCGCGACCCGGACGGGCAGGGGCTGCTCGGCCAGGTGAACGGCAAGCGGGTGCTGATCGTGAGCGGCACGTCCGAGCAGATGGGCCGTGCGCACGGTCGCCTGCTCGCCGAGCTGGTGCCGAACGTGATGCCGCGCACGATGGCGCTGGTCGGCGCGGGGCTCGCCGTGCAGAAGGGCGATTGGTTCTACGACCGGATCGATGAAATCTACCGCCGTGCCGGACCGCACACGCCCGAGCGGTTTCTGCGCGAATGCCGCGCGATGGCGGCCGCGGCCGGCATTACGGAGCGGGCGGCGATCGGCGGCAATTTCTTTCCGGAACTCTTTCACTGCAGCGGGGTCGCGGTACGGAACTCGGCCAGCGCCGACGGCCGCGTGGTGCATGCGCGCGTGCTGGACTACATGCG
>JAGOBZ010000282.1 GCA_017999015.1 Kiritimatiellia bacterium | reverse complement strand
CCGTCCACGCAGGCGATCTTCTTGTGCGCCAGATGCAGCGGCATGTCTTTGCGCGCCTCGCGTTTGAGAAAGGCCAGTGAAAAGACGTGTATCGCCGGGCTGCCGTACTTGAAGCGCGCGGCCTGCTTCGGCGTCAGCTCGGAATACTCGATCATGCCGGTGCGTCCGTTGTCGAGCAATGACACCGCGCCCATCTTTTCCGTCGGCGAACGCTTGAGGCAAAGCTTCAGCGACAGTTCGGCGCCGCAGAGCGCGTGAAGGCCGATAAAAGCGGGATCGGCGATATCAACCAGCGGGTTGTCCACCTGAAAATAGAAGACGCTGCGGATGCCCCGTGCGGTCATGTCGTCCAGGCAGCCGTTCTTGGCGAGGGCGGTCAACGTGCCGCCATGCCCGTCCGGACTGACGAATATCCGCCCCGGCGCCTCGAGGATCAGACGGCCTTCGGCATCCAGCGCGGGCCACACCCCCTGCTTGAAAAAGATCACATCGGCCGGATTCAGCCCGAAATAGTCGTGGTCCTCGAAACAGGCGCGCGTCGCGGCATCGTTAACGTCGCTCGTCATGATGTAGAACGGCACGGGTTTGCCGTACAGGCGGGCGAGCCTGACGATTTTGCGCGCGTGAAAATAAAAGAGCGGCATGCCAGAGACCGGACCGATCCCGTACGCGCCCTTTGGCCCCTCGTACCCCAGCCGCGAACCCTGGCCGCCCGCCACAAGCAGCACCGCCACGCGCCCTTTGCGCAACTGTTCCTCTCCGGCAGCAAACGACTCGCCGTATGTGCGGCGGGTCCACTTCACGACCGGTGCCGGACGCGGCGTCACGGCGGCCACCACATTTTTGCCGGCCAGCACACGCCGCATGCGGGCGACCTCACCGAAATCAATGTCGTCGATCTGAGCCAGCAGCGCTCCGCGCGCCGCAGCGCTGAGCGTGTCCCAAAAACGCAGCACATGCGACTGCCCGGCTTTCGCCAACTCTTTTTTTGCCTGTTCAACTGTCACGCGCACATCACCTTTCCATCATGCCGTCACTGTGCCCTCAAGGCATTCTGCCTGAGATACGCCTCGATGAACGGTTGGATGTGCCCGTCCATCACCCCCTGCACATTCGATGTCTGCTCATCCGTGCGGTGGTCCTTCACCATCGTATAGGGCTGGAACACGTAGGAGCGGATCTGGCTGCCCCATGCGATCTCGCCCTTTTCACCGTAAAAGCGCTCCATCTCCTTGCGCTTCTTGTCCTCGTAGTATTCGTACAGCTTGGCCTTCAGCATGCTCATGGCCTTGGACTTGTTCTTGTGCTGCGAACGTTCCGACTGGACGGCGACCACGATGCCGGTTTCCAAATGGGTCAACCGCACCGCCGAATCGGTCTTGTTCACATGCTGACCGCCCGCGCCGCCCGACCGGTAGGTGTCGATCCGCAGATCCTCGTCCTTGATCTCGACCTCGATCTCGTCCGTCAGTTCGGCGACCACATCCAGCGAAGAGAAGGAGGTGTGGCGCCGCTTGTTGGCATCGAACGGGCTGATGCGCACCAGGCGGTGCACGCCGCGCTCAGCCTTCAGATAGCCGTAGGCATACGGCCCTGTGACCAGAAACGTGACCGACTTGAGCCCCGCCTCTTCGCCGGGCTGAGAATCGAGCACCTCGATTTCGAAGCCGTTGTCCTCGCAATACATCCGGTACATCCGGAAGAGCATGTCGGCCCAATCGCAGGATTCCGTGCCGCCCGCACCGGAATGGAGCGTGAGGAAGGCGTTGCAGGCATCCAGCTTGCCGCCGAGCAGCGACTGCAACCGCAGCTTCGACATCATCACGTCGGCCCGGTCGAACATGTGCACCAATTCAGCCAGTGCCTGCTGACGCTGGTCGCCTTCGTCTTCAGCCGCTGCCAACTCGAGCATCACATCGCCGTCTTCAATGAGGCGCAGCAACTCGTCGAACGGCTTCACAAACGCGCGCTGGGCATTGGTCTTGCCGATGACCTCCTTGGCGGCGTTTGAGTCATTCCAAAAGTCAGGCCGGGCCGCGCACTCTTCGAGTTCCTCGAGAATCACGCGGCGGTTCGCGATGTCCAGGTACCCGCGCATCTCCGCAAGTCCTTCACGCATCATCGCAAGACGTTCTTTAACAGTATCGAATTCAATCACAACAGCCTACCTTGCTCGAAAAAAAAGTGACGGCAACTATATCTTTTTTAATGCGCACTCGCAAGCACGCTTCCCGGGGCAATCGGTATCTGGTATCCATCGTCACGATGCTTCTGTGGTGCTGATTCATAGCCGCCGCCGCTTTTCGAACATGCCCCCGCCTAGTCCTCCATTCCCCTTCGTGACCTTCGTATGAGATTGGAGAAAGCGGCAGGACAGATTTGTGTCCTGAAAAACTGCAATCTTGTCGCTACCGACATTTTTGAAGGCTTTATGAGCGACCGGTGAGTTGCAGAGAGGCTTGAAGTTGGCCGGGTAAACGCTAAACCGCCTCTGGTAGGGACGCCTCGCCGAGGCGTCCGCGGCGGTCTCGGCGAGGCCGCCCTCGTCCATAACTATCCACAGATGACACAGATTCCCACAGATTTTGATCCCATCTGTGTAATCTGAGTAATCTGCGGATTCAGTTACCCCAGAGTTTGTTCCCGGCCCCGCCGGGCGGCTGACTAACCGACTCATGCACCTGCCCAGCCGAGTTGGCACAACCCCTGCTTAACACTCACTGATTTTGGTACGAAGAACGGAGAACCACACCATGCCCAAACGGAACGATCTGTCAAAGATCATGATCATCGGGGCAGGCCCGATCGTCATCGGCCAGGCCTGCGAATTTGATTATTCCGGCGCGCAAGCCTGTAAAGCACTGCGCGAAGAGGGTTACGAGGTGGTGCTGGTCAACAGCAACCCCGCAACCATCATGACCGACCCGGAGTTCGCGGACCGGACCTATATCGAACCGCTGACGGTAGAGATTCTCCATGAGATCATCCGGCGTGAACGCCCGGACGCCCTCCTGCCGACCCTCGGCGGCCAGACCGCCCTCAATCTTGCCATCCAACTGGCGGACCAAGGCATTCTCGAACGCTATCAGGTGGAAATGATCGGCGCCAATGCCGAGGTCATCCGGCGTGCGGAAGACCGGCAGCTCTTCAAAGACGCCATGCTGTTGATCGGACTCGACGTGCCCCGCAGCGGCACCGCGCACTCGCTAGACGAGGCGTGGCGGATCCAGAAGGAGATCGGCGCCTTTCCCGTGATTATCCGCCCGGCGTTCACCTTAGGCGGCAGCGGCGGCGGCATCGCGTATGACGCCGCGCAGTTCGAAGCCATCTGCGCCAACGGCATCAGCCTCAGCCCCGTGAATGAGGTTCTGGTCGAGGAGTCGGTGCTCGGCTGGAAAGAATTCGAGATGGAGGTCATGCGCGACCGTAAAAACAACATCTCCATCATCTGTTCCATCGAAAATTTCGACCCCATGGGCATCCATACCGGCGACAGCATCACCGTGGCGCCGGCCATGACACTGACCGACCGCGAATACCAGATCATGCGTGATGCGTCGATCGCGGTCATGCGGGTGATCGGCGTCGAGACCGGCGGCTCGAATGTCCAATTCGCGGTCAACCCGGCGGACGGCCGCCTGGTGGTCATCGAAATGAATCCGCGCGTGAGCCGCTCTTCCGCCCTCGCCTCCAAAGCCACCGGCTTCCCCATCGCCCGGATCGCCGCCAAACTGGCCGTCGGCTACACGCTGGACGAGCTGCGCAATGACATCACGCGAGAGACCCCGGCCTGTTTCGAACCTTCGCTCGATTACGTGGTCACCAAAGTCCCGCGCTTCGCCTTTGAAAAATTCCCCGGGGCCAACCCCCTGCTGACCACCGCGATGAAATCCGTGGGCGAGACCATGGCCATCGGCAAGACCTTCCAGCAATCACTCCAAAAAGCGCTACGCTCACTGGAGATCGGCCGCGCCGGATTCGGCGCGGACGGGAAAGACAACGAGGTCAGCCGCCACTACACCGACGACTCGCTGGAAAACGCCTTGCGCCACGCCGGCCCTATCCGCATCTTCCACATCCACGAGGCCTTCGCCCGCGGCTGGAGCGCCGAACGCATCCACGCGCTCACCCGGATCGACCCCTGGTTCCTCGATCAGCTCCACGAACTTTTCGCCTTCGAATCGGAAATCCGGGCCGCAGGTTCACTCGCGGCGCTCGCCGCCGACCCGGAACTGTTCCGCCAGTCAAAGGAGTTCGGCTATTCCGACCGTCAACTCGCCTCCATGACGCACTCGACCGAGGCCCAGGTGCGCGCGGCGCGCGAACAGCTTGACCTGACTCCGGTTTACGGACTCGTCGACACCTGCGCGGCCGAGTTCAAAGCCTTCACCCCCTATTTCTACTCCACCTGGTCCACCGAGCGCGATCTCGCGGACCTGGGCAACGCGCCGTCCGCCAAAAAGAAAATCATGATCCTCGGCGGCGGGCCGAACCGCATCGGACAGGGCATCGAGTTCGATTACTGCTGTGTCCATGCCTGCTACGCCCTGCGCGAGGCAGGTTTCGAAACCGTCATGGTCAACAGCAA
>JAGOBZ010000281.1 GCA_017999015.1 Kiritimatiellia bacterium | reverse complement strand
CCGATGAATCTGGCCAGTTCGGCCGCTGAGACCCCAAAACGGCGTCCAATGGCGGCGTCCAGCGCGCGGGCGTCCACGGAATCCTGACCGCCAAGGTCAGCACACCGCAGAACCGTTTCCAAATCGTCTTTCTGACCGTCATCGCCGCACCAGGCTTGCAGACGGCAATCCCGGTAGGTCGTGGTGACCCAGTCGACGATATCCACCGCCAACCGCTCGGCGCTTCCCGTCGGCGTGGGCAGCGAGATCGGATCAGGAGCAAGGCCGATCGCCGGGTCGGAGTGCTGATGCTCGACGTCGGTGGTAACAATCCGATCCTCGAAAGCCCTGGACGCCGTGCATCCCTGACCATCGTCAAAACCGACGCGGTACTGCCACATCAGCGTCTGACGCCACTCGACCGCGTCCAGCATGACTGTTCTTGGTTCCAGGCGCACCTTGTCCACCGGCCGCTGAGACTTGTTGCACGTGCGGGTCGTCCGCTTGACCGTCTTCCGGATGCCTCCCTCGACGACCGTCTCGACCTTCACGTCCTCGACCCAGATGCAGTATTCCTCCATCTCGGCATACGGGATCTGCATCGCGTACTCGAAAGGATGCTTCACGTCGGTCTGAGTGGTGGTCACGACCGAGTTCCCCGACAACACGACCGACAGCGCACCGGCGCCACCCATCTGAACCAGCGGTCCTTCGCGCAGCGACTTCTCGACCCCGGCCTTCAGCGCCGTCGGATCCACGAACCCGCGCACGTCGCCGGAAACGTCAAGCGTTCCTATCGGATGCCGCATAAGGGCTAACGCGCCGCCACCAGGCCCGGCCATGGTCCCTGCGGTCACGTCCGCGGCCGTGCCCAGACCGAATCCGGCACACACACCGTCGGCGATGTGACGGATGCCAGGCTTCTGGACGGCCTCGTCACGCAACTGCCCGCACAAAACCGCGCCGGCCGAGTCGACCTCGACCGCCAGGGCACGGAAGCGGGCCGCCCCCGATGGCTCAAAACGCAGCACGTCCTCGAACTCCATCAGGGCAGTCCAAGCCAGGACGGGGAAACCCGCCTGAATGAAGCCCCTGACACGCGTCTGCAACTTGTCCGCGAATGCCTGTGTCTCGCGAAGCTGGATAACGGCCAGCCTGCCCGACGGCTCGACGCCGGCCGCCCGCTCAAATTCGATGACCTGGCGCAAAGCCTGGCCCGCCGCCGGGAAATCGTCGGCGAAATTGGCGGCAACCACGGCATCAAGCAGCTTTTCCAGATGATCATCCGAAGCGGAAACCGATGTGGCCGGGAACGTAAGCAACAAGAAGATGGGAACGGCGCGAGCCAGTGAATTGCGCAAACCAACCCCCAAAACCGGCCCGCACCTGGACGCCTGGAAGATCAGCGCCCCGAGGCCACGTCATCCGGATGCTTCACCGCGACTGCCACGGGCACGTACTGGATGGCACCGGTCGGGCAGAAGGCCACGCAACGCGGGCTGCCACCGCACAGGTCACACTTGGCGACCTTCGGCAGAGCCGGCTCGGCGACCACGTTGCCGAACGGGCACGCAGCAACGCACATGTGACAATTCACGCATTTTTCGTCATCCACTTCAAGCGCGCCGGTATCGACGTTCCACTTGATGGCGCCGACGGGACATGCCGCGGCGCAAGCGGCGTTTCCGCACTGCAGGCAGACGATTGGCGTGCCGGCTTCCAGTCCACGCTTGTAAACCCTGATCCTGCTGACGCCTGGGGCGCCATCCCTGCCGTGTGCAAAGGCGCACGCCAGTTCGCACTTCCCGCACGCGACGCACAACTCCGGAACAACCCTGAACATCATGTCCATCACTAAACCTCGACAGGTGCCCTTGTCAGCAGCCCATTAGTTTGCCGGCCTTTTCAACCAGTGCGCGACGCTTGCACTCGTCGCACAGCTTGAAGGCGTCCGCGTTGACACCCTTCCTGGCGGCCCCCCAGTCAGCCTGATCCTGCGTGATCACGGGAACGCCGCAACCTTCGCAATGAACCCACGCGACCTGGTAAGTCCGCACCGACTCGTCCACCTCGACCGCGCTGATGGCGCTCTTGGGGCACGCGAAACACGCGCCGCACGCCATGCACTTCGCCGGGTCGATCGAATGCTTTTCCTTGGGATTGCCGGACACCGCGCGGTACGTGCACACCTTGAAACAGCGGTGGCAGCCGATGCACAGTTCCTGGTTCACCTGATAAACAGTTACCGTCTTGTTGCTCATAATCAAACCGCCTTCTGCGAACGGCCGACTTCAAGGCCACGCCTGAAACACGTGAGGTTGACGTCGATCAACGCCGGCTTCTTCGAGAACGTGTCACGGATCAGGTCCTCGACCTTGTCGACCGGCACAACGTCGGTCGCGCCGACGAAGGTGCCGAGCACAACCATGTTGGCACCCTTGGGATTGCCAAGCTCGTTGCAGATCTCGTTGGCCGCCACGTTCACAACCTTGACGTCCGACCGGACGACCGGACGATTGATCAGGGACGTGTTGACCAGCAGAACGCCACCCTTGGCAACGACGGGCTCAAACTTGTCCAGCGAAGGCAGGTTCATCGCGACCACCGACCACGGCGTGGCCACGACCGGCGAACCGACCGCCTCATCCGACACGACAACCGTGCAGTTGGCGGTGCCGCCACGCATCTCGGGACCGTAGGACGGCAGCCAGCAAACTTCCTTGCCGCTGGCGAGGCCCGCATACGCAATCATCTTGCCGATCAGCAGGACACCCTGACCGCCGAATCCGGCGAATATCATCTCGTGCTGCATCTGAGTGCCTCCGTTTACAGCGCGCACAGCGGCGCTGGAGCCCTGTCAATACCCTCGTCCGGCGTCTTGAAAACGCCCAGCGGGTAGTACGGCATCATGTTCTTCTCAAGCCAGGTCAGCGCCTCGGCCGGGGGCATTCCCCAGTTCGTCGGGCAGGTCGAGAGGATCTCGACCATGCTGAAGCAGCGCCCTTCCTTCTGATTCAGGAAAGCCTCGCGAAGAAGCTGCTTGGTCTGAATCGCGTGCGCCGGACGGATGACGGTGCCGCGCGCGACAAACGCCGGCGTGTGCAGCGTGGAGATCAGTTCGACCATCCTGATCGGGAAGCCCGCCAGTGCAGTCTCGCGTCCGCGCGGCGACGTGGTGGTTACCTGTCCGGGCATCGTGGTCGGAGCCATCTGGCCGCCCGTCATGCCGTAAATCGCGTTGTTCACGAACACGACCGTGATCTTCTCGCCGCGGTTGGCAGCGTGGACGATCTCGGCCATGCCGATCGACGCCAGGTCGCCGTCGCCCTGGTAGGTGTAGACCATCAGGTCGGGACGCGCCCGCTTGATGCCGGTGGCAACCGCGGGGGCGCGGCCGTGACTGGCCTCCTGGAAGTCGGTCGAGAAGTAGTTGTACGCCAGAACGGCGCAACCGACCGGGGAAACGCCGACGGTGCGTTCCTTCACGCCAAGCTCATCAAGCACCTCGGCGATTAGTCTGTGAATGATCCCGTGGGTGCATCCCGGGCAGTAGTGCGTCGTCGCGTCGGTCAATCCCTGCGGGTAGATAAATGCGTTGTTGTCCTTCATCTGGAGGCCTCCTTCGCGGCGAGCTGCGCCAGAATAACCTCGCGCGCCTCGTCCGGCGTGACCAGGTTTCCACCGGTCCTTCCATGGAAGGCCACCGGGAAATCCTTGCCTACCGCGAGCCGGACATCCTCGATCATCTGACCGGTGGACAGTTCCACGACCAGCGCCCTGCCCGCCCTCTTCGCCGCCGCCTCGATCACGTCGGTCGGGAACGGGAACAGGGAAATCGGCCGAATCAGGGCAACTTTTTTGCCCTCGGCACGAAGCTGCCTGATTGCGCTCAGGCAGACGCGGGCCACCGATCCGTATGCCACAACCAGCAGATCGAAGTCCTCGTCGGTGAAGTACTCGGCGTAGCGAACCTCGTTCTTCGACATGTCCGCGTACTTCGCGGTCAGCTTTTCGTTGTGGTGTTCCAGCAGTGTCGGGTCAAGGAACAGCGAGTTGACGACCGCGCGCGGCCTGCCCTGGCCATTCCAGCCGGTGGTCGCCCAGTCCTTGGGCTGCAGCGGCTTGCACGGCTTGCGATCTTCCTTGAACTCGACCGGTTCCATCATCTGACCGATCAATCCATCCGCCAGGATCACGACCGGGTTTCTGTAGTAGTCGGCCAGGTCGAACGCGTCCTGAATCAGATCAGCCGCTTCCTGGATAGAGGACGGCGCCAGAACCAGCAGCCTGTAATCTCCGTGGCCGCCGCCCTTGGTCGCCTGGAAATAATCGGCCTGGGACGGCAGGATGCCGCCAAGTCCGGGACCAGCGCGCATGATATTCACGAGTACGACCGGCAGTTCTGAACCGGCCATGTACGAAACGGCTTCCTGCATCAGGCTGATGCCCGGTGACGACGACGAGGTGAATACGCGCTCGCCCGCGCCGGACGCGCCATACAGCATGTTGGACGCGGCCACTTCACTCTCGGCCTGGACAAAGGTGCCACCCACCTGCGGCAGACGGCGCGACATGTACTCCGGGATCTCGTTCTGTGGGGTGATCGGGT
>JAGOBZ010000280.1 GCA_017999015.1 Kiritimatiellia bacterium | reverse complement strand
GCTCTGGCCGGCGTAGGCGGCGAGGTCGAGCAGGACCGTTTCCCAGCCTTGGCCGTCGCCCGCCAGGCAGGGGTGGTCAGCCGCGAAGGGTGAGTCGGGGTTGTCGGTTATCTGGAAAGGATAGCCGCCGACCGGTTCGATCAGGGAGAAGGTCGCGCCACCATCGGTCGAAAGACGCAGCACCGCGCCGTCCCAATAATGTGCGCCGGTGTCGTATTCCGTGCGGATCCACTGCCGGAAAAGCAGGCCGCCGCCGCTGCCGACCGTGAACGGCGGGGTGTCGAGCCAAGCGTGGCAGGCGTTGGGATAGGTGCGCGCTGAGGGATCGCCGCAGTACCAGACGGCGTCGCCGTTCCAGGTGCGGTTGGTCGTGACGCCCCAGATGTCGTACACGCCGCTGTGCGTCCAGCCGCTGGTGACCGAGAAGGGCGCGGCGGCCACGGCCAGGCGGGCGGTCCAGACCAGGTCGGGGCCCGCCAGGTTGGCGATGGACAGGGTGAGATTGGTGGATGACTCGGACAGCTCAACAAGGTCAAAGCCGTCCGGCGAGACCGAGAGCCAGGGATCCGGATAGTCGCCGATCACGCTGTACACGGGCGTGACCGAGGCGTGCTCCGGGAAATAGTAACCGATCAGATCGGCGGCATAGACAGCGTAATCGACCCGCCGGGCTCCGTGCGAGGGCGGCGCCAGCTCAGCCTCAAAGGTGTCGATGTCGACCCAGGCCATGGGGGTAAAGATCCAGTCGGTGTCGCCGTTCTCGCGCCAGACCAGGTAGACCTCCTCGACGGTCATGTTGTCCGTCACGGTGGCCGTCACCGTCCAGGGGGCGCGCGCGGTCTGGAACGGGGCAAGCGGCGTGAGCGCGATCTCAGGCGGCACGGGGAGGCTCAGCGGGTCGTTCGGGTCGGTGTTGTCGAGAAACTCCTTAAGGTTCGTCCAAGTGTCGTTGTCCGGGTCGTCGGACGCGGCGTGGGTGCTGTTGGTGGCCAGTCCGAAATAGCGCAGCTCCCACCAGTCGCTCAGGCCGTCGCTGTCGGTGTCCAGCCAGTAGGGCAGGTAGTCGCCCTGGGCGAGGCGCGGCGCGTGCATCGGGATGCCGGTGGCGGGATTCGGCGAGGTGGAGGTGGCATCCGGCCAGCGGGCGCCGTCGACGCTCCAGCCGCAGAATGCGTAGGGCGTGTCGTCGATGAACCCGAGTTCCAGCGCGGTCTCGGTCGTGGCATTGCTGCCGGCGCGGTGCCATGCGACGGTCTCGCCGAAGAGCTGTCCGGTGTCTGCCAGGCGGTAGCGGCAGGTCAGGGTATACTCGGTGGCCCACTGCCAGGTGAGGGTGCTGGGCTGGCTGATCGAGAGCGCGGCCGAGGTTCCCGTGCCGTGCTCGGGCACGTCGCCGTTCCCGGTCCAGCCGTCGCAGACGCGCCGGATGCCGGCGGACACCGGCACGGTCGCCGGTGCCGACGCGGTGAGGGCGACCGAGGCGATCACGGTGTTGGTGCCGTAGGGCGGCGTCACCGCACCGTATCGGGCCGGCGCGCCCTCGACGATCAGGTCGACCGCATTGTCCACGTAGAACGCAAAGGTCTCGCCCGGCGCCTGCTTCGGCAGATACACGGTTCCGTTTGTGTGATCGGTGCGCAGGTAGTAGTGGACGTACGTCGCGGGCGGCATGGCCGGGATCTCGGCCCGATAGACGGCATTGCTGAGCCAGACGGCCGGGGCCTGCTGCCAGGTGCCGGTCGGCGCGCTGTCGGTGCCGGCGGCCCAGAAAAGGCCGGCCTCGCCGGGGGGCAGCGGGTTCACAGTCTGGACTTGGAAATCGACCGGATAGGGGGCGAAGCCCGCCGTCTGCGGCGGCAACGGCGTATGGACGATCACCGGGGCGGCCTCGATCACGCCGCGCACATAGAGGCCGGCCGCACCGCCGGCGTAGGGGACGGACGCGCCGATCACCTGCACCCGGTAGACGCCGGCCTGCGCGGCGGGCACGCGCACGGTCTCGACCGTGTTGAGGCTGTCGCGCGCGCTGCCGCCGTTGGGATAGAGCGGGGTACCGTTCGGCGCGGTCACCAGCAGGTCCAGGTCGTTGACGCGCGTGATGCCCGCGCCCGCAGTGGCCGGGTAGTCCATCCAGCACAGCGCGATGTCGAGCGGCGCGCCGGCGGACGTCACGGTCACGTCGAAGGTGTTGGTGGCGCCGCCCGCCGGCCCGATGCGGTCAAACAGGCGCACCATCCGTCCTTCGGGATGCACCGTGCCGGCGACATCCGGCTGGCCCCAGCCTTCGACCGCGTTGGGTGAGGCGAAGGGGATCTCCTGGGTGCTGTTGGTGCTGCCGTACTGGCCGGGGGCGAGCGTACGCGCGCCGCCCACGACCATGGCTTTGAGCAGCGCGGCCGAGGGGTTGGTGATCGCGGCGCGCTCCACGGCGTACTGGCGCAACAACGCCGCCGCACCGGCGGTCAGGGGCGTCGCCATGCTGGTGCCGCCGCCGAAACAATAGCGGCTGTTCGGCGCGTAGAAGGCCCAGACGTTCCCTCCTACCGAGGACTTGGTGGAGATCACATCGGTGCCAGGGGCCACGACATCGGGCTTGATGCGACCGTCATCGGTGGGGCCGCGGCTGGAGAAGGCGGCCATGCCCTGACGGTACACGGGCGCGGGGGTGGCGCTGTAGGAGATCAGGTCGGTCTTGAGCGGTCCGGCGGGATAGCGCGCAGGCCAGGCGCTGCCCCACGAATAGGAGGAGTAGCCGCCGCTGCCGGCCGGCCGGTCGTTTTCGGTCGCGCCGACGGTCAGCACGTTCTTGGCTGCGGCCGGCGAACCGATGCTGTCGCTGTCGACCTTGCCGTCGGCGTTACTGTCGCGTCCGTCATTACCGGCGGCGAAGACCGCCAGGTGATCGGGATGGTCCCAGGCGAAGAGGTCGGTGGAGCGGCAGTCGTTGTCATAGACACCGTAGGTGCTGGAGCCCCAGCTATCGGAGTGGATACAGGCGCCCAGCGCAAAGCTTTCGTCGTACACCTCATAAAGGTCCGCTGGCAGGCCGGTGAAAGAACCGTAGGCGTTAACGACCGACTGGTGCACCAGCTCCGCCTCATGGGCGACGCCGCAAAACTGGCCGCCGCTCGCGGCGCCGCTGCCGAGGATCGAGCCGGCGGTGTGGGTGCCGTGGCCGTCGGGGTCGGAGGGGTCTCCTGGGCGCCCGCGCGCGATCAGGGCCCGAATGCGGCCCGCGAAATCGGGATGCATTGTGGCCAGGACGCCGGTGTCGAGCCCGGTGTCGGCATGGCCGACCACCTGCCCCTTGCCGGTGAGGCCCCAGGCGTTCCATGCCGGTGCGGCATGGAGGTGCGCGGCGACGGTGGCTTGATCGTTACGGTGCTGGACCTCGGGCCGCTCCTCGATCCACTGCACTTCGCCGCATGCGGCGAGATCGGCGACCGCACCGAGCGGCAGCTCGGCCTGCACGATACCCCAGCGCGTGCCGGCGCTGGCCGCTTCGACCTCGCCGCCCAGTTTCCGCACGACAGCGGCGAGCGGCGCGGCGTCTTCAGGGGCCAGGGTCTGGATCGAGACGCGCAGCGCGCGCGTTTTGGGGAACGCGGCGATGAGCGACGCGAGAAAGGGCTGCACCTTGTCGCCGGGCAGAAACTCGGCGGCGCCCTGCACCTGCGCCACATCCCGCAGGGCGGCGAGCGCGTCGGGGGTCAGCTCCGCGAGGATCGCGTTGTTGGGAAAGAAGCCGCGCACCTGCGCGCCGGACTCGGTCAGCAGCGTGCGCGCGGCGTCGGAGACCGGCGTGTTGAACTGCACGATAAACGGCGTGGTGCCGCGCCGCGTGGGGCTCTGGCGGCCCGAGGCGGCGTCGGGAATCGACCGCTTCTCGGGGCTGACGATCAGGCGGTTGGAGAGCAGGGTCTGGCGCTCGCGCGGCAGGGCGGGATCTTCGGTGAAGCGCGGTGCGACGAAAGCGCGGCGCAGCGGCTCGAGGGTCGCCTCGTCCAGGCGCGCCGGCGCGGCGTCCGGCGCGGCCGGGCTGTTTGTCGCCGCGACGGCCTGCGCCGCGCCCGCCGCGAGCTGCGGCAGATTGGCAAGCGCCGGGCGCGGGCACGCGGCCACGCGCGCCGGCAAATCTTTTGCGGCATCACCGGGGTCTGCGGCGGGCGCGGCCCGGCGCGGCCACGCGAGGAAAATCAACGCACAGGCGACACAGCCGGCCACCGCCAACCCGACAACGGTTTTTTTCTTCATGGCTTGATGGGCGACATTATACAAGGAGAAAGGAGGAAGGAGAAAGGAGAAAGACGCATCGGCCCTGGCGTAATCGGTTAATCGGTTAGCAAGTGGCAGGGATGCGCGAAGTTCATGCGTTTCTGGTAAATAAGGGGGCGGGCGAATCGCGGACTCATTTTGGAGCGCGGCGGCTTGCCGCCGCTTTGGAAAGCGGGAGCAAGCTCCCGCACCTGGGGTTTGGCCTTTTACTATGATTTTCCATAGCTTCTAACACCGCGTTGTGGCGTCATCCTGCCGTTTTTTCATGAATACGCTTTTTTCTGCTTTTTTTTGTTGCTTTTATCATAGTTATTCAA
>JAGOBZ010000279.1 GCA_017999015.1 Kiritimatiellia bacterium | reverse complement strand
ATGTCGCCGTAACACGCGGTCACCAGCGCATACCCGCGCGTCACCAGCGTTTCATACGGCCAGCTCGCGGGGTTGAGCCCGCGGCTTTTTTCCGAAGCGCGGTTGCCGGTGATGAAGTGTTTGTCGTTATTGCGCAGCCAGCCCTCGGTCAGACGGATGGCGGGATCGGGGTCGATCTCCTGATTGCCGTAATAGTTAAGGCCGATGTAGGCCGGAACCGGACGTGGCGCGTTATTCGGAATGAAGAGGATCCAATCGATCTTGGGCCCTGTGTTGTCGGCGCGGAACCACATGCGGAGCTGTTTGCGCCGTGCCCGACCGTTCAGGATGTCGCGCTCTTCAAGAGTTTCTAGCCGCAGCGCGGCGGGTGGTGGCGGGATCAGCCCGTACATCTGGTCCTCAAAGAGGGCGACGATCTCGGCGCGGCGTCGCGGCCACTGGTCCGGCGCGGCGACCTGCGTGCCGTCCGCGAAAACCAGCGGGTCAGGCAGGGTGTACGGGACGACTTTGGCTTCGTCGTAATTTGGCGGCCGCGCGGAAACGGGAAGAAGGACCCACAATCCAGCCGAGATCAATAACGAGAAAAGAACGCTTTTCATGTTCTGATTGTCGCATTTTCGGCAGGGAAGTCAATATGCGCCGAGTCGCAACCTTGTTGCACGCATCGGCAGGTTTTGCCGACAGGGTTTTGACTTGCATCATTCGGGTGAAATTGTTGATAATGCAACCCACTTTCAATTAGCAAAAGGCGATCACATGAGCGAAGAAAAGAGCGTCGCGTCTGACAAATCGAAGCCAGGGTTGGCTCCGATTCCCGAGAACCTGCCGGAAGAACTGCTGCCCCTTTATGATTGGTGGAAGGCGAACGGCAAGCAATTTCTGGTCACGGCAGTCGCTGCGGCGGTGCTGCTGGGTGGTGCGTTTGTGTTCAAGCACATGCGTGCGGGCAAGATCGCTTCGGCCAACCAAGAGTTGCTTAAGGCCAATTCGTTGGATGAATTAGAGACAGCGGTCGCAAAATACGGGTCCACCAAAGCCGGTAATGCGACACGGATACGACTGGCCAAAGCGTACTATGACGCATCGAAATATGAAGAGGCTCTTCAAGCGTACGAGCTCTGCCTGCGCAAGGGCGCGCCGGCCGGGTTTACCGAGATTGCGGAGTTGGGCCGTGCGCATGCGTTGGAGGGGCTCAACCGTCTGGACGAAGCATTGTTGGCTTTCCAAACGTTTGACAAGAGCCATGCAGACCATTTTTTGCGTCCTCATGCCGCTATGGGAGTGGCCCGCGTCATGGCCCTTCAAGGCAAAAGAGATGAAGCCAAGAAACTTCTCGAAAACCTGAAGGCCGAAAAAACGGACGTTCCCGCTTGGGAAATGGCAATCGCCAGCCTTGAGGGAGTGGTCACCCGTTATGAACCGCGTGCCGAACGCTCGCTGTTTGACGCCGCCGACGCCGCCGCCAAGGCTGCTCAGGACGTAACCCCGGCGGCCGCACCCGCGGCGGCTGCCCCGGTAGCAGCGCCGGCGCCGGTTCCGGCTGCCCAGGCCGCCCCTGCGGATGCGCGATAGCTGGGCACGGGGGCACCTTAGATCACGTAATTGTTGACCGCGCCGGTGCCCTCGCATCTTTTCAGCACGTCGGACAATGTGATCTTCTTGAGCGCTTGCTCGACCGCCTGGCTAACATCCAACCAGACCAAGCGGGCTACACAGGCGTTCCACTGTTCGCATGTCGCGTCCTTGCGTAGGCAATCGACCAGCGAGACATCCCCCTCCAAAGTCTTGACAATCTCAAAAAGATCAATCTCATCAGGGCGTTTTGCCAGCATGTAACCTCCTTTGGCGCCTCGGGTTACATTCAAAAAACCGGCTGTTTTCAGCGGATTAATCACTTGCCAGAGATATTTGACCGAAATCCGCTGTCGTTTGGCGATATCGTTTAACGTGACCGCCCCCTGGCTCTGATGCGTCGCAATATCCATCAGCGTGCGCAGTCCGTAACGTCCTTTTGTCGATATTTTCACAGCCCCGTCCTTTTCCATCATTAGAAGGTCGGCCGTAGTCTACGGGACTCGTAGATTTAAGCAAGCTGATTTTTCGGATCTTTAGAATACGTGAGACGCCGGAAAATGCCGTCGCAAATGTGATCTTCAAGGCGCTTCAGCCACTCCTCATGGCTCATTCCCTGCGGGCAGAACCGATTGGCCCACCCCTGTTTGGTCAAGGCATAGATCACGCATTGCGCTTGAATGTCGCTGGCCCAAAGGGCCAACGTCACGGGATCTTCATTCTGCAATCCCATGCGTAATAGGCGCAGAAAACATTGGCGAACCGGTTTGGCAAACTTTTCTTCAATATCGTGCGTCAGATCCGACGGCACGCACTCCTCAAGCGCCATCAGACGCGCCACCCAGATTTCGGGCGGTTTACGCGCCGCACAAATTTGCAGCGAACGTGCCACCCACGTCCGCACGGCCCGCTGCCACGACGCCGCATCGCTCACGGTATCGGGGATCGTCATCAGCGTCTTACCCGTATTTTCGAATAGAGCCGCTACCACGGCCTTGTAAAGCTCGGCCTTGGAACTAAAATAGTAATTCACGAGCGCCACATTGACCATGGCCTTTGCACAAATCTTGCGCGTTGTAGCTTCCCGGAACCCATGCTCAGCAAAGACTTCGGTCGCGGCAGCCAAAATTTTCTGGCGCGTAGTGACAGGTTCATCTGGAGACGCGCTAACCTTGAGTTGCGATTGTTTCATCATGACCCGCGTAAGTTCGGAAACGGTACCCGCTACACCCTCGCCGCAGAGAACCGTTTGTTTAAACGTTCCGGCAGAATAATTGCATCGCACGGAGTTGTCAAACAAAACGAGATCCTGTTTTGCGTGGAAAAGGATCGCCCGGTTTGTGTATACTGAACGCAAAAGGATCGTCCTGTATGTTCAAGACCGGCATTCTCAACCCCGCGCTGAACAGTCTGCTCAGCCGCGTGCGCCACACCAACACCCTCGTGATCGCCGACCGCGGATTTCCGTTCTGGCCGATGATCGAAACAGTCGACATCTCGCTGATCGACAACATCCCCAGCGTGCTGGATGTGCTGCTCGCCATCCGCCCTAACTTCGTGATCGGACGCGCGGCCATGGCGGAGGAATTTCTCAAGAACAACACCGAGGAGACCCAGGCGCGGTTCAGCCAGGCACTCGACGGTATCCACATCGACTATGAGCCGCATGTGACCTTTAAGAAACGGGTCCCGCATGCGATCGGACTGATTCGGACCGGCGACACGGTTCAGTACGCCAACCTGATCCTCGAATCCGCCTGAGATGTGGATTCCCTTCATCCTGATCTCGGCCGCGCTGCTGGCGGTTTACGATACGGCCAAAAAGCACAGTGTCCACGCCAACGCCGTCATGCCCGTGCTCGTTCTGGCCACGGCGTGCGGGGCGATCTCCTTTGCGCTGGCGCTGGCGGCCGCCGGTCACTTGCGGGACGCCCTCGTCATTTCGCGCACGGGTTTCTGGCTGGTGGCCGCGAAGGCGGGAATCGTCTCGGCCTCTTGGATTTTTGTCTACTACGCGATGCGGGCGCTGCCGCTCTCGATCGCCGCGCCGATCCGCGCCTCGGCCCCGCTCTGGACCCTGGCCGGCGCGATGCTCCTTTTCAACGAAATCCCGACCCCGCTGCAGGCGCTCGGCATGGCGGTCATCCTCGTCGGCTATTGGCTCTTCTCTGTGGCGGGCCAAGCGGAGGGCATCCGCTTCACGCGCCACACCGGGATATTCTGCGCCTTTGCCGGTACCCTGCTGGGCGCAGGCTCCGCCCTCTACGACAAGTATCTGTTGCGGACCTGCGGGATCGAACGCAACACCCTGCAACTCTGGTTCGCCATCGACCTGACGTTGCTGCTGGGTGCGGCCCTGTGTGCGCAGCGCACCGCCGGCCTGCAGCGCACGCGCTTTGAATGGCGCTGGACGATTCCCGTCGTCGGCGTGCTGCTGATGGCCGCCGACTGGTTCTATTTCGGCGCGCTCAGCCAGGAGGGCGTGGCTATCTCGGTGCTGTCGCTGATCCGGCGTTCGAATGTCGCGCTGTCGTTTGCCGCCGGCGCGCTGATCTTCCGCGAACGCAACCTGCGCCGCAAGGGCGCGGCGCTCGCCGCGATCCTGGCCGGCGTGGCCCTGCTCTGCCTGGCCTGAGCGGCGCGCGGCCGTCAGCCGTACGCGCCGAAGCCGAAAAACCAATGTTTCTTGGCGAACCGGTAGGCCCAGGCGCGCTCCGGCTGCGGTTCGCCGCCGTGGTCGTGGCAGCGCAGCGCCGGCCGCCCCGCCAGCTCGCGGAAGAACGTGCCGCGGCCGCTGCTGTCCCGCGCGCCACACTGCGCGGCCAGCTCGGCCAGCTCGCGCGGATGATCCATCAGCACGCAGCCGCGCGTGAGACGCGGCACCTCCGCGCGGAAGGCCACGAGCAGCGGCGACCCCGCGATGCGTGCCGCCACCTGCCCGGGCTCCACCCGGCAGTCGGCACACTGGATCGGCGGACACGGCTCCCCCTCGCCGGGCGCGTTGATGTGGTGGCTGATGCCGGTGGCGGCCCGCCATA
>JAGOBZ010000278.1 GCA_017999015.1 Kiritimatiellia bacterium | reverse complement strand
GGTCGAGCGCATGTGCGACCCGCGCGACAGCGCGCGTGAGATGTTCGAGGACGGGA
Organism: Kiritimatiellia bacterium; assembly: GCA_017999015.1. Taxonomy (GTDB): domain Bacteria; phylum Verrucomicrobiota; class Kiritimatiellia; order RFP12; family UBA1067; genus DUPH01. Next base: position 4,569 of record JAGOBZ010000278.1, on the reverse strand, counting down.
AGTGGATGTTCATTCCGGTCGCGTCGGACTCGTGGGAAGCGCAGCGCAGTGATCGAAGCATCGCGCGGCGCGAGGAATCTCCCGCATGAAGCCAAAGCGCACACCGCGCCCCGCCCTGCCGCCGCCCGGCCTGCGCCCGAAGCTGCGCCGCGATCAACTGCGCGACCTGGCGCTATGCCACATTCAGGCGATGGATTCGATCGCGCGCGGTGATGCGCAGTCGTCGACGCTATGGCAAGTGGCCGAAGCCGCGCTCGTGTGGAGCAGGGCCGCGTATCTGATGCACATCGGCGAGGCGGAAATGCAGGCGCAGCTAGAACTCGCGCTGTCGCTGATCGTGCGCTACAAGCGCACCGGCCGCGTCGCGTTCAGCGGCCCGGAGTACCAGGCGGCGAAGGCCGGCGTCGCGGTCATGGACGAGTTGGCCGAACACACAGACCGCGCGACCGCACTGGCCGCGTGCGAATGGGCCGATCGCCGGATTTCGGCGGTGAGGGACGCGAGCCGGGCGAGGGCTGCGGCATGAGCGACAAGCGCATCTTCCGCCTCGTTCACTCCGAAGCGCGCCGCCGCGCAATGGCCTGCGTCGCTGATGCGCCAGATGGCTACGTCGTCACTGTGCAGGAGCCGACGCGCAATACATCGCAGAACGCGGCTCAGTGGCCGATCCTCGAAGCGTTCGCCGAACAGCTTCAATGGCCGGTCAACGGCGCGATGGTCAACCTGAGCGCCGAGGAGTGGAAAGACGTACTGACAGCCGCATTTCAGGGCGAGACAGTGCGGCTTGCGATGGGCCTGAACGGTGGCGTCGTGATGCTCGGCTTGCGCACGTCGCAGATGGGCAAGCGGCGGTTCAGTGAATGGCTCGATTTCCTTCACGCCACGGCCGCGCTTCGCGGAGTTGTGGTGTACGCGGACGAGGCGGCGGCATGAACACCCGCCCAAGCCCCGCCGAGCGCGTGCACCTGGCGCGGGTGAAAGCGCTCGCGTGCAGCGTGTGCGATGCGCCGCCCCCGAGTCAGGCTCACCACATCAGCCAGCGCAGCGCATGGACGTGCGTTGCGCTTTGCCCCGAGTGCCACCAAGGCACAGAGGGATGGCACGGCACGCGCGCTCTGTGGAACGTGCGCAAGCTCGATCAACTCGGCGCGCTGGCGATCACGATTAGGAGGCTGATGACATGACCGCAACAGTCACGACCTGGCTCGACGGCCGCATCCAGACCGTGCCGGCCGACGATCCGCGGCTCGACGCGATCCAGACCGCGCGGCACATCGCAAATCTGCACCGGATCACCCCGGCGCGAGCGAGGGTCGCATATTTCGACGAGTACGAGCGCGGGCACGGCCGCGAAGCGCGGCTCGCACTGCAGGACGCATTCGCGGCGGACTGGGAAGCGCGGAGGGCGCAGCGATGAACCGCGCCACGCCATCGCTAGACGCCGCACTGAGCGCGATGTTGCTCGGCCTGTTCGGTTCGCTCGCGCTGCTATTGCTCGCCGCGAGCTTTCTCGCCGGGTTCGCCGTGGGCAAGTTCGCGGTCTGGCCTATCGTTGGGTGGCTGCTGTGAAGCACAAAGACCAAGCGCTCGCCACGCTGCTATCGCACGACGCGCCATGCGACCGTTACTCCTGCCCGGCGCGTTCGCGCTGCGCCGCCGAGCTGTTGGCGTGCCATGCGTTGCTGATCTACGTCGAGACTGGCTTCGCGCATGACCCGCGCGACTTCGCGCCGCCGACGCTGGGTGTATTCGATTCGATCGAGCGGCCGAAGGCGATGAGCGACCGCGGAGCGAACTACAAACTGCTCAGGCTGCCGGCGGACAAATCTGCGTGGGCGTGGGCGGAGTTCATGGGGGCAGCGTGTCCGCAACCATGATCGTCGGCATTGATCCTGGCGTGAAAACCGGCTTCGCCGTCTGGTCGCTGGCCGAGCGGCGCCTGACGACGGTAGAAACGCTCGGCATCACGCAGGCGATGACGCTGGTTCGCACGATGGCCGACGCCGAGGCGCTGCATTCGGTGCGGTTCGAGGATGCGCGGTTGCGGACATGGTTCGGCGCGCGAGGCCGCGAGGCGTTGCAGGGCGCCGGCTCGATCAAGCGCGATTGCTCGATCTGGCAGGAGTTTCTATCCGGCCTGGTCGGAGTGCCGTTTCTGCCCGTATCGCCGCAGGCCAAGGGGCGCAAGCTCGACTCGGCGGCATTCAAGCGGCTCACCGGTTGGCAGGGCCGCACGTCCGAGCATGGGCGAGATGCTGCGATGTTGGTGTGGGGGGTCTGAGATGACGAGTGCAGTAGATTGGGCGGCGGTAATCAACGCGCTGCTAGAGCGCGGGCTGACGATGCGCGCGGTGGGCGATGCGATGCAGTTGCAGCTCACGGCCCGCATGCTCCAGCACTACGAGATCGGCGTGCAACCGGCGCATTTTCGCGGCGAGGGGCTGATCGCGCTGTGGTGCGACAAAACCGGCAAGTCGCGGGATAATCTGCCCACATGCGATCTTGTCCGAGGGCACAGAGTAGAGCGCAACCGAGAACCCGACGCGAGCCCGAGATTGCAGGAACTCCCGCAGTGGCCGGCACCGGCTCCGGTGGCGGTTAAGCCGGTGAAGCGGGGCAGGCCAAGGAAAGCAACGTGACGCCCAAAGCCGAACGATTCGTCCAAGAGTACCTAATCGACCTGAACGCTACTCAGGCTGCGATCAGGGCGGGGTATAGCGCGAGGACGGCAAACGAGCAGGCAAGTCGGCTGTTAACCAATGTTAGTGTGCGCTCCGCTGTTGAGGCGGCACAGAAGGCGCGGGCTGAGAAAACAGGTATTGATGCCGAATGGGTTCTCCGCAGACTCCATGATGACGCGACCGCCGACCTATCGGACCTGTACGATGAGAACTGTAATCTGAAATCTATTCACGACTGGCCGAAGGTATGGCGTACCGGGCTTGTAGCGGGGATAGAAACCACCCAAGAACGCGACGGTACGGATGCAGAAGGCAAACCTGTTTACGTAACCGTGCGCAAAGTGAAGTTGTCAGACCGCGTTCGGATGGTCGAATTGATCGGCAAGCACGTTGACGTAGCGGCGTTCAAGGAACAGATTGCTATGTCAGGGGATTTGAGCTTCGGGGAGCGGTTGAAGCGGGCAGAGGAACGAGTCGGCAAATGACGCCGGCAGAACTCGACGCGGTAGCCGAACGGTGCGTCAGGTATAGGCACAACCCGCTTGAATGGGTCCGTTGGGCATACGATTGGGGCAAGGGCGAACTTGAGCGGCACGCAGGCCCAAGGCTGTGGCAGTCGGAAACTCTATCCGAGATAGGCGCTCACCTTCAAAATGAGGAGACGCGCTTCCAGCCGTTGCGCATAGCCGTGGCGTCGGGCCACGGTATCGGCAAGTCAGCGACTATCGGGATGGTTGTCAATTGGGCCATGTCCACGATGAAGGATACGCGCATCGTCATCACGGCCAACACGGAGAATCAGCTACGCACGAAAACATGGCCCGAGGTGTCCAAGTGGTCGAAACTATCGAGCACGTCGCATCTGTGGCAAGTCCCGGCCATGTCGATCTATTCGTCTGACCCTGGCGCCGAAAAGTCATGGCGCGGTGACGCAATACCGTGGAGCGAGAACAACACAGAGGCGTTCGCCGGTCTGCACAACGAGGGTAAGCGCATCGTCCTTGTGTTCGATGAGGGATCGAAGATCGCCGACAAGGTGTGGGAAGTCGCCGAGGGCGCGCTAACTGACACCGACACCGAAATCATCTGGCTCGCGTTCGGAAACCCGACGCAGAACACCGGCAGGTTCCGCGAGTGCTTCGCAAAGCAGCGCCACCTATGGCGCACGCGGCATATTGACAGCCGCACGGTAGAGGGAACAAACAAGGAATACCTGAACGAACTTGCCGAGACATACGGCGAAGATTCCGATTTCGTCCGCGTCCGCGTCCGTGGCGTATTCCCGCGTGCCGGGGTTAGCCAGTTCATCAGCGGTGAATCTATCGAACAGGCGCAAACCCGGCAATTGCAGTTTGTCGATCCGGGCTCGCCTTGCATCCTCGGGGTTGATATCGCCCGCTTCGGCGACGATCAAAGCGTTATCAGAGGCAGAAAAGGCAGGGATGGCCGAGTAATCCGCCCGATCAAATGGCGCGGCATGGATACCGTGTTTTCAGCCGGCAAGATCGCCGAAGCCATCACGCTCTATCAACCGGATGCCGTGTTCATCGACGGCGGCGGGGTTGGTGGGGGAGTGGTGGACATACTCAAGTCCAGGGGCTTCCGGGTTTCCGAGGTGAACTTCGGAGCGGCTGCCAAACAGGTTTTGAAGTACGCGAACAAGCGCGCCGAAATGTGGGGCGACATGCGCGACTGGTTGGCTACCGGGGTGATTGACGATGATCCGCAGTTGGCCGACGACATGCAGGCCCCGGAGTACGGGTTTGACAAGGATGGCCGGGTGTTGCTTGAGCGTAAGGCCGACATGAAGAAACGCGGGCTCGCATCCCCCGACGATGGCGATGCGCTGGCGCTGACGTTCGCCGAGCCGGTGCAGCGCACGGACATG
>JAGOBZ010000277.1 GCA_017999015.1 Kiritimatiellia bacterium | reverse complement strand
GGCCATCCCAGAACAGGGAGAGCGGAAGCATGAGAATCGCCGTCATATTGCTGATGGTCGTGGCCGCCACGCGGCCTTTTACGCTTGCCGGCGCAGAGAACGCTGATAAGCCATCGCAAGCGGCATTTGAAGGTGGCGCTCAAGGAAAAAACATGAAGGAAGCGATGCCATGAAAAGAACGTTGTTTCTCGGGTTTGGGTTGCTGGTAGCGGTTCTGGTGTCCGCCGGCGAGCGGGTCGCGCTCTGGCCGGAGGGCAAGATTCCGGATTTCCAGTCCCAACAGATTGCGGCGACCACCCGGGAGGTGAAAGAGCCGGGATTCAAGCCGGCGGAACATGCGATGCCGTATCTCGACTGGTACGAGGCGCCGGCCGAAAAAAACGGCGCGTGCATGCTGCTCATTTCCGGCGGCGGCTATCATAACTGTTGCGACGGGGTCTGGATTGACCGGGTCGCTGAAAAGATGACCGGACTCGGCTTCGTATGCGTGAGCCTCACCTACCGGACGCCGCGTCCGCAAGGCTTGCCGATCTACCAGAGCGGGTGGGTGGACGGACAGCGCGCCGTCCGTCTCGTCCGCAGCGAGGCGCAGAAGCGCGGCTTCGATCCGGAGAAGATCGGCGCGTTCGGGTTCTCAGCCGGCTCGCACCTGACGGTCTTGCTCGCGACGAGCGCGCTCACGCCGGCGTACGGGCCGGTTGACGCGCTCGACCAACTGCCGTGCCACGTCAACTGGGCGGTGCCGATCTACACCGCCTACGCGCTCACGGACGGACTCGCCGGACCCAACACGCGCGAGGGCGACGCGATCGACGTCAAGCTCACGGACGTGTTCAAGTTCGACGCGAAGACCTGCCCGATGGCGCTTTTCCACGGCGGAGCGGACATCTATTCGCCGAACGGCTCCACGCAGATCTACCGCCAGCTCCGCCGGATGAAGATCCCGGCCGAGATCCACCTCTTCGCGGACCGTGGCCACGGTTTTATGGGCGACACGGGCAAGGGCGAGGACGGCACCGCCTATGACCACTGGCTCGACCGCATCGCCGAGTATCTCCGGCAGATGAATTTCGACGGGCGGCTCGGCGAGGAAGTCGACCTGATGACCCGCTATCCGAACGACGGCGCACGCGGCGAAACCCGCAAGGAGCCGGTCTGGCCCGAAGGCCGGATGCCGGATGTGCAGACAAACCAGGGCCTGCCCTATCTCGAGTGGCACATGCCGAAGGCGCTCAAGACCAAGGCGATCCAGATCATCTACTCGGGCGGCAGCTACATGGGCAACGGCCCGGACGGCTTCGAGGTCGCGCCGGCGCGGCGTTTCCTGAACGAAAAGGGCATGACGGTCGTGACGATGAAATACCGCACGCCGCGTCCGCTGGGCGGGCTGGCCAAGCACACGACGGCGTGGCAGGACCTGCAGCGCGCCGTGCGGGTCGTCCGCAGCCAGGCCGCGGCGCAGGGGCTCGATCCCGACCGCATCGGCATCATGGGCTCCTCCGCTGGCGGGCACCTGACGCTCATGGGCGCGACCAGCTCGAAGCGCCGCGCCTACTGGCCGATCGACGAGCTGGACAAGCTTTCGTGCAGCGTGCAGTGGGCGGTCGCGATCTATCCGGCGTACGCGCTCACGGACGGCGCCGAAAAACCGAACGCGCAGGGCGGCAACGAGGACGACGCGCGGCTCGTTCCGGAGTTCTCTTTCGACCTTGCGACCTGTCCGATCCTGTTCATCCACGGCGATGCGGACGGCTGGGCGGCGATGAACTCAGTGAAATGCTGGGAGCAGCTCCGCCGCATGGGCATCCAGTCTGATCTCCACACGCTGGTCGGCCGTCCCCACTGCTTCCAGCGCAAGGCCGCGCCGGGCACGGGCAGCTACACCTGGATGGGCCGCATTTGGGAATTCATGAACCACAAGGGATTCAACAAGTAAAAAGGGAACGGGGAACAACAGATGAAGAAACTGATGAAATTGATGCTCATCGTCGGCGCGGCGATGGCCTCGGGGTGCTGCACGGTCTGCAACGGGCCGAAGGATTCGGAAACAACGTTCGCGAAGGACGCGCTCGCGCCTTACGTTGAAAACGGACAACTCCCGGGCGCGGTCAACGTCTTTTATAAGGACGGCCTGCAGGAGGTCGCCTGCGTCGGTTACGCCGACGTCGCGGCGAAGCGCCCGATCACGATGGACGACGTCTTCATGCAGTGCTCGCAGACCAAGGGCTTCTGCGGCGTGACGATCGCGATCCTCGTCGAGGAGGGTAAGGTCACGCTCGACGACCCCGTTTCGAAATACCTGCCCGAATTCAAAACACTCTGGGTTCACGAATCCACATCGAACGGCGTGAAGCGGCTCGTTCAGGCGAGAAACGATCTCACCGTCCGCATGGTCATGAACCACACTGGCGGCTTCCCCTTCGAGATTTGCGCGAAGCAGGGCAACCTCAAGGGCGGCGGCTGGTCCGGCGGTGCGCCGCTGCGGCAGACCGCGGCGATCGCGGCGGCGTGTCCGCTGCTCTTCGAGCCCGGCACGAAGGTCCAGTACTCCAACACCGGCATCGATATCGGTGCGGCCGTCGTCGAGGTGATCACCGGCCAGAGCTGGGAGAATTTTCTCAAAGAGCGCGTCCTCGACCCGCTCGGCATGGCGTCCAGCTCGTTCAAGCCGACCGACAGGCAGCTCAAGACGCAGGTGGAGATGTACGACTGTGTGAAAGACGCGCCCGCGAAATACCGCCTGCAGAACGAGATGCAGCAGCGCCCCTACAACGGCGGCCACGTCTTCGCGTCGGCGGGCGCGGGGCTTTGGACGACCGCGAACGACCAGCTCAAGTTCTACAAGATGCTCATGAATCTCGGCGTGGGCGAGAACGGCGCGCGGATCCTCAAGGAGGAGACCGTGAAGGAGCTCCTCGCGAAGTCGACGCGTCCCAAAGGTCTGGGCGGTTATTCGCTTGGCCTCTCCGCGCCGGAAGAGGACGCGGAAGACGCCTGGTTCGGACACGGCGGCGCGTGGGGCACGAACTGTATGGTCAACTGGCACCGCAGGGAGCTGAAGCTCTGGGCCGTGCAGCTCTGCGGCAGTCCGCGCCCCTGGGACAAGGCGCGCTCGGCTGCGGAGGACAAGTTCTTCAAATACGCGATCGACAACTCCGGCGCCGACGCCTACACCGGCCGAGTCAAATGAAGCCCTCTGCCGAAAGAGAGCGCTTCTGAACGTGGTGATGCCCGACTGCTTCTGCGGCCATTTGGCCGGCGGCGGGTACGCGAGGAACGGCGCCCGGCACAGCTCACAGGTTTTTCCTGTTCATTTTCATTCAGGGGGAGGGGACTATGAATCGAGGAAACATTTTGGCGGTCTCGGGTTTGGTGCTTGCAGGCATGGTGATGACGCCGTGTCTCACGCGGGGCGCGCCAATCATTCCGCGTCAGATGGCGGGCGTTTTTCGCGCGGGGGCCTTTGCCCAGGACATTACGCCCGAACATTTTCCGATCGTGGTGAACGGCAACTTCAAGCCGAAGTTCGTGGAGAAAGCGTTGGACCCGCTTCACGCGCGGTGTCTGGTTCTGGATGACGGTCGCGGGCCGATCGCGATGGCGGTCGTCGACAGTTGCGTGCTGGACCGTGCGGTGATGGACGAGGCCAAACGGTTGGCCAGCGGCATGACCGGGATTCCGACCGGCCGGATTTTCATTTCCGCGACCCACACGCACTCCGCGCCGGCGGCGGTCAGCATCCTGGGGACCGATCATGATCCGCGCTACCGGGCCTGGCTGCCGGGGAAGATCGCGGAGGGCATCAGCAACGCCATGGGCCGGCGCGAGACGGTCCAGGTGGGGTGGGCAGTGGAGAAGTTGCCGGAGGTGGTGCAGTCGCGCCGCTGGATCGCCCGTCCCGACCGCATCAAGCGCGATCCGTTCGGCGAGTTCACGACGCGCGCGACGATGCATCCCGGCCGCCGCAATCCGGATTGGGAGGAGCCGTCCGGCCCCATGAATCCGGACGTCAACGTACTGGCCGTACGCAGACTGGACGGCTCACCTCTGTCCCTGTTCGCGAGTTTCTCCATCCACTATGTCGGGTCCGACGCGCTGTCGGCGGACTATTTTGGGATCTTCGCGCAGCGGGTCGGCGACCTGCTTGAAGCGGGCGGCGAGGGCCAGCCGTTTGTCGGCCTGCTGGCGAACGGCGTGAGCGGGGACGCCTATCTCACGAACTACACGCTGGAGAAGCAGGCGCCGTTTGACAAACAGACCGTCGCTGAAACGGTGGCGCGCGCGGCGGTCCGCGCGTACCGTCGGATCGACTGGCAGGCGTGGTTGCCCCTTGACGTGCGCGAGTGCGATCTGGAGCTGAACGTGCGCGCCCCGAAGACAGAGTGGGCGCAGCGCGTGTTGGCCGATGTCGCGGCCGGACGGGAGAAGCCCGACTCCCAGAGCAGTGTGTATGCGCGCGAACAGATGATTCTGGCCGGGATGCGGCCGACGCGGACGCTGAAGCTGCAGGCGTTGCGCATCGGAACGCTGGCGATGGTGGGCATTCCCTGCGAAGTGTTTGCGATCACCGGGCTGCGCATCGCGGCGCAGAGCCCGTTTGCGCACACCTTCACGGTGATGCTGGCC
>JAGOBZ010000276.1 GCA_017999015.1 Kiritimatiellia bacterium | reverse complement strand
CCCGAGTACACCCACAGATTCTCGTGAAGTGCCGTTTTTTTGATGCCTCACCCTTCCCCTTTGTCTTTGCTACTCTGGCTGCCATGACGCAGGATGACTTCTCGCCCGTCTCCGGCCGGATTAATGGCGCAGCAGCGGCAGCAGGCTGCCTTTGTCGTCGGCGGGCACTGCGATGTCGCGCACACGTTCCCACGCGACCTCGCGCGCAGACGCTTGGTCTGTAAAGTGGTAGCGATGCGGGTGGCGCGTCATGAACACCCACATGGCATCGGTCGTCACACGGTTTTCCGCCACGCCGACCACGCCGTACGGATGGACGCCGAGCGCCCCGGAGACCGCCTTGCACAACGGCAACAGATCCACATGCCAGTTGCTGACATGCACCGCCAGAATGCCGTCCTCCTCGAGACGTTCGAAATACAGGCGGAACGCCTCCAGTGTCGCCAAATGATAGGGCACCGCATCCCCGCTGTAAGCATCGATCATCAGGATGTCGTAGCGCGGGTCTCCCGCCGCCTGCTCGCGTTCGAGCATCTTGCGCGCGTCGCCGGGGACCAGATCAATCCGCATCGGGGCGTCGGCCAGAAACGAGAAGAGCCGCGGCGCGCCGGCCACCTGAAGCATCAGCGGATTGATCTCATAAAAGCGGAACAGATCTTGGGGTCGCCCGTAACAGGCCAGACAGCCCGCGCCGAGCCCCACCACACCGACCTTCACGCCGCGCCCCTCCCGGTAGGCGGGGTGCGAAGAGAACGCGATGCCGCCGCCGGTGGCCCCATAGTATGACGTGCCGCGCCCGGCGAACAGCGGCGACCTGACCTGCAGGCCGTGCGTGGTTTGTCCGCACCACAGGTAGTGCACAGGCAGCACGCCGGCCTGGCCGAACGGCTCCAGCGTCTGCGTGACCCGCACGGTCCCATAAAAGTTGCGCGCCTGAAAGAGCGTGCGCGACGCCGTATGCCGCGACAGGACGCCGAACAGAATCAGCCACATCGCGGCGCAACACGCCGCACACACAGAGCGAGCCGCACTCAGACGGGCAAACCGCCGCGGCCAGGGCACCCGCAGGGCCAACAGCAGCGCACACAGGAACAAGGCCAGCGGATACTCGGTCACACGCGAAAACACGAGCGGTGCCGCGAGCGACGCCAGCAGCCCGCCCGCTGCGCCGCCCGCCGCGATCGCCAGATAGTAGCGGCTCAGGCGCGCCGTCTCAGGACGCTCCTCATACAGCCAGCCGTGCAGCACACTCCCGCCGAAGAAAAGAACGCCCAGACCGGCGGCCGCGTTCGGCAGGAAACTGCCTGTGCCCCACCTGCCGTGGGCGGCCGCCGCTCCGCACAGCGACACAGCCGCAAGCGCGATCCCGGCAGACGACGTCAGCCACCGCTGTGCGGAAAAGCCGGCGACATAGCTCAGCAGGAAAGCCGAAAGCATCGCGACCCACACCAGCGGCAGCGGCGTCACATCGGTAAACAGATGCGCGACAACGGCATTCAGCAGAAACGCCGTCACGCCCGGCAACACGTACCAGGCCCACACCCGCACCGGCCGCCGGGACGACAGTCCGTCCGGACCGGTGCCGATCGCCGCGCCGGCACCATCGTCCCCCTGCGTAAAGCGGCCGAGACGCAGCATCAACCCGGTATACCCGCACAGCCCGAGCGCCACGGCCCACCACTGGACCGAGAGCGACACGAACGGCTCCAGCGCAAACGGGTAGACCAGTAATCCGGCGAACGACCCCAAGTTTGAAACCGCGTACAGCCGATACACAGAAGCGGCAGAACCCGTTGAAGCGTTCGCCTTTTCACCGCCGATCCACTCGGAACCGCACGCGGCCAGCCAGCCCTGCACCAACGTCGATCCGGCGGCGAGTGCCACATACGGAATGCCTGCGCACACCAGCACACACAGCAGCACCTCAAGCGCCGGCTGTCCCGAGTTCCCCGCCACCGTGCGCAGCGCGGGGCGCAGCGCGGCAAACGCAACCGTCCACACTGACGCCACACACAGCAGCGCGAGATGAATCGCACGCTGCGCCGACGGGCGACGGCGCGCGACGCCGTGCGCATAGGCGTACCCTGCCAGCAGCAAGATCTGATAGGCCGCCAGACAAACGGTCCAGACAGCGGCGCTTCCGCCGAACACCGGCAGCAGCGTACGTCCCAGCAGCGGCTGCATCAAAAACAGCAGGCAAGAGCCGCAGAACACAGCGGCCGCTGAAACGCGGGCTTGCTGGCGGTCGGCGGTCATTGTGGCATCCTATCCCCGCGCCCCGTCGTTTTCACGGATCTCCACGCGACGGATCTTGCCGCTGATCGTCTTGGGCAACTCCGGCACAAACTCCACGATGCGCGGGTACTTGTAGGGTGCCGTCACATGCTTGACATGATCCTGCAGCGCCTTCGCCAACTCGTCCGAAGGCGCATAGCCTTTCGCCAACACGACGGTCGCCTTGACGATCTGGCCGCGGTCAGGATCAGGCACACCGGTGATCGCGCACTCCAGCACCGCCGGATGTTCCAGCAAGGCGCTTTCCACTTCAAACGGGCCGATGCGATAGCCGGAACTCTTAATCACATCGTCGGCGCGACCGACAAACCAGTAGTAGCCGTCCTCGTCGCGCCAGGCCATGTCGCCGGTGTAATACACCTCGTCATGCCAGACCTTGCGCGTCAAGTCGGCGTCGCGGTAATAGCCGTCAAACATGCCTAGCGGGCGCATGATGTCTGTCCGCACCACCAACTGTCCCTCTTCGCCGCACTCGCACGACCGCCCGTCGGCATCCACCAGATCCAGATCGTAGCCGGGCGCCGCCATACCCATCGAGCCCGGCTTCGGCACCATCCACGGGAACGTTCCCGCCACCACCGTCAATTCGGTCTGGCCATAGGCTTCGAACAGCTTCAGGCCGGTTCCCTCCAGAAACTTCTGGTAGACCTCGGGGTTGAGCGGTTCGCCGGCGACCACGCAATGCCGCAGCTTGGAAAAGTCGTAACTGGCGAGGTCTTCTTTGATAAAATACCGATACATCGTGGGCGGGGCGCAGAAGGTCGTGACTCCGTACTTGACCAGCACATCCAGCACGGCGCGCGCGTGAAAGCGTTCCATGTCATAGACCATCACCGCGCTCCCGACCATCCACTGGCCGTAGATCTTGCCCCACGCCGCTTTAGCCCAGCCGGTTTCCGCAAGGGTCAGATGCAGGCCGCCCTCGACACATCCCTGCCAGTATTTCGCGGTGACCAGATGCCCGAACGGATAGAAGAAATTGTGCCGCACCATCTTAGGCATGCCGGTGGTGCCGGAGGTGAAGTAGAGCAGCATGATGTCGCCGGCGCCGGTCTGACGCGCGCAGTCCGCCTCGTCCAGCGTGTCGGGTGCCGCCGCCATGCGGGCATCGAAATCCAGCCACTCCCCGCAGGCACCGCGCGCCCCCACCACTGCGCGCAGGCCGATCTCGACCTCTGCGGCCGCCTGATCGACCGCCTCGCGCAGCGAGGGCTCGTCCACCGCGACGATCGCCTTCACGCTGGCCGCCTTGACCCGGTACGCCACATCCTTCTTCATGAGCTGCGTCGTCGCGGGAATGGCGATCGCGCCCAGCCTGCAGAGCCCCAGCAGCGCGAACCAGAACTCGTAGCGCCGCCGCAGCATCAGCATCACGGCGTCGCCCTTGCCGATCCCCATCGACTTGAAGACATGAGCGGCGCGCATGCTTTCGCGCGCGATCTCGGCCATCGTGAAGACCCGCTCGCCCCCTTGGTCGTCGCACCACACCAGCGCGCGGCGGTCAGGGTCTGCTGCCGCGACCTCGTCAACCACATCAAACGCAAAATTGAAGCGGTCCGGCACATCCACCTTGAACGTGCTGCAAAACTCCTCTTGCGAGGCGAAGGTCTCCTGGTTGAGCCAACGGCGCATCATCGGTCGCTCCTTTGTCGTTAAGCGGTGATCACTGCAAGGAAGGTGGCGGCCTCGCTGCCGTCGGCACGCATGCCGTGCGGCACCGTCGCGTTGAAATAGATGCTGTCGCCGGGTTCAAGCAGCAGCGTGTTGTCGCCCACGGTCAGACGCAGCCGTCCGGACAGCACGTAGTTGAACTCCTGTCCGGGATGCGCGTTGAGGTGGGTCTCGCTGAGGGTCGGCTCCACCGACACGATGAAGGGCTCCATCGCCTTGCCGGCAAAGCGCGCGCCCAACGCCTCGTAGTGGTAGACATGGCGGCGCTCGATGACCGGGCCCGTCCCCTTGCGCGTCACGTGGAAGGTCTTGGCATGCGCGTCGCCCCCGGTCAGCAGCGCCGTCACCTCCACCTGATAAAACGCCGCCAGCACCGACAGGTAGCTCATCGGCACATCCGACTCGCCGGCCTCATAGCTCGCATACTCGTCGGCGGCCACGCCCGTCTCGGAGGCGACGGCCTCCGGTGTCAGGTCGGACGCATCGCGCAACCCCTTGATCCGTTCCGCTATCGACTGCCGTTGGTTGGCCATCTGTCTCTCCTTCGCTCTGCCGCTTCACACGTTCAGGTTTTTCTCCATCCACGCCTCCGCCTCGCTCAGCAGCAGGCGGTTCTTCTCAACCACCGCGGGCTTGCCCTTGAAACTGGCGTCCAGCGCCGTCCGCAGGTGTTCGTTGCTCAGACG
>JAGOBZ010000275.1 GCA_017999015.1 Kiritimatiellia bacterium | reverse complement strand
AGTCTCTGCGGTTCTGCATGGTTGGTGCCTTTTTGTTATGTCGGACAGGTCGGACGCATCCGACAGGTCTGACAGGGTGATTACGCCTGATCCCACTGTGTGCGCATGAGCGCGGCGGCCCGCGCCAGCAACTGTTTCTTTTGTTCGTCCGGCGTGTCTTTCGGATAGCCGGCCTCGATGCTGACCGCGCCGCGATAGCCGATCAGTTTCAATCCTTTGAAGCCGTCGACGTAGTTGTCCGCCTCGCCGTCCACGCCCGGGATTTTGCGCGTCTTGCGCGAGGCGATGTGGACATGTTTGAGGGCGCTACCCGCCGAGAGGAAGGCACCCATGTCGCAGGTCTCTTCAAAGGTCATGTGCCAGAAGTCGCCGAGCACGCCGATGGCGGGGCTGTTCGCGTCGCGCGCAATGGCCGCGCCGTCGGCCACGAGGCGCAGGAACATCGTCTCGTTGCGGTTGAGCGGCTCCATGATCAGGCAGACGCCCAGCTTTTCCGCATGCGCAAGGATCTCCGGCAGGATCTCCTTGAGATAGCGTTCGCGCAGTTCCGGGAAGGGCAGCTCGATCTTTTTGCGCGCCGGCACGGTGATGACACCGGTGGCACCGAGTCGGGCCGCGCTCTCGAGAATGCTCTTCGTGGTGTCGATCACCGCGCGGCGTTCCGCAGGGTCGGCCATGCCGGCGTTGCCGCGCGCGCTGATGCAGGTCACGCTGAAACGCAGCTTGCGGTTCCGGATCGCGGCGGCCATTTCGTCGGCGTTTTTCGCCAGCCACTCCCAGTTGCCGCCGTTGATCTCGACGCGGTCATAGCCGTTGGCCTCGAGAAAGTCGTAGCGCTCCTCAAAGGTTTTGCCCGGCACCAGCATCTGCTGGCAGCCGATATGCAGCTCGGCAGAGGGCTCGGGAGCCTTGAGGACTGGCATGCCGCTTGTGGCGGCGCGCGCCTGCCGCGCGCCGAGCAACGCCGCGCCGCCGAGCCCCGCCGCGCCGAATGTCAAGAACCGCCGTCTGTTGATCGTCATGTGTTTTCTCTCGTTGCGTGTGTCCGGTTCAGATCTTCCAGGGTGCCCGCAGGCTGCGGCTCAGCATCGCGCTCGCCGCATCGTTTCCGATGATTTTTTCCGAGGCGGGATCCCATTTGATGGTGGAAAGCCCCTGGCGCAGGCCGATGACCGCCAGCGCGCCGATGGTGTTTGAGCGGTGCCCGACTTCGCAGGGGGCGACGGCCGGCTGGCCGCTGTAGATGCAGTCGATGAAATTCCGCTCGTGGGCGCGGCTGGCGTAGACGTGGATCTCGTTCTCCTTGATCTTTTCACGGATCAGTTCGGCGGGGTCCGTTTTGATGCTGCCGCGCGTGACGAAAAGCGATTTGTTGTTCTCGCCATAAAAGCGGATGCCGATCGCCAACTCGTTGTTCACCGTGACGCGCGGGCCTTCGGGATAGACGAAGTCGTAGGAGAAGCCCTTGGCGACGTTGAAGACGCCGTCTGCGGGCGGCATCTCCACGGCCTTGATGTTCTCGATCAAGGTCGGGCCCGAATGATCTTTGTCGAAGGCCCACTGCACAATGTCCGAGTGATGCGCGCCCCAATCGGTCAGCACCCCCCCCGCGAAATCGTAATTGCTGCGCCACGAGAGCGGCTGCAGCGCGGAACAGTAGGGGCGCATGGGCGAAGGCCCCGTCCAGAGTTCGTAATCCAGCCCGTCCGGAACCGCGCACGGCTCGAAGCTGGCCAGCGCGCCGGTGCGTCCGTAAAACTTATGCCACGCCTTGGGCAGGCCGATCTCGACCTTGTGAATCTTGCCCAGCCGGTTGTTGCGCACGAATTCGACGGCCATCTTGAAGTAGGTGTCGGAACGCTGCTGCGAGCCGGTCTGAAAGATCACCCCGGTCTCTTTGGCGACGTCGGCCATGGCACGGCCCTCGGCGATCGAGAGCGAGAGCGGCTTTTGGCAGTACACGTGCAGGCCTTTGCGCATGGCGGCGATCGCCATGATCGCATGCCAGTGGTCGGGCGTGCAAATCATCACGGCGTCGAGCCCCGGGGCCTCCAGCATCTCGCGGAAATCGACAAAGGGCGCGCAGCCCTTATACGTCGGCTGACCGCTCTTTTTCGCGTAATGTTCATTGACTGCGCGCGTGCCGTAGTCGCGTCCGCCCGGCTCGCCGGAGCTGTAGCCGTACAGCTTGGATTCGCGGTTGCAGTCGCAAACCGCCACCGCCTGCACGCGGTCGTCCTGCAGGAAGTTGCTGGCGTTGTAGCGTCCCTGCGTGCCGTAGCCGATGAAGCCGAGCGTGATGCGTTCGGACGGCGCGGAACGTCCTGCGCGGCCGAGCGCGGACGCCGGTATCAGTGCCGGGAAGCCGAGGACGGCTGCGGTTGCTTTGATGAAGGAACGGCGATTCATGACACGGTCTCCAATCCGTCAAGTGTCCAGCCCTTGCGATAAGCACGACGCAGAAGGCGCGTCGCCTCCGGCGAATTCGAGATGCGCATGCGGCGCGCATCCCAGTTCAGCAGCGTGTCCGGCACGCGCTCGGCGATGTTGCCGAGCAGCACGGCCTCGACCATCGGCGCGATGGCCGCGAAGTCGGCGCTCGTGCGACGGCCCGCCACGCAGCCGTTCAGAAACTCATGGTAGTGGTTGGGCCAGGCCGGCAGAACCGGTTTGGGCGGTTTGGCGGCCTGCCGGTTTTTGAAGACGAGGCGCGGACCGGCCGAGTGCGGCAGGATCATCCAGCCTTCCGAACCGGCCACCACGGAGCCCTCGTCGGGCAGCCGTTCCAGCCCGACCTCTTTGGCCAGCGCCTGGATCTCCGGCGGCGGCAGCAGGTGGGGCGCAGCCTCGCCGGTCATGCCGTCAAACCATTCCACGGTGATCGGCTTGCCGCCGCTGGCCTTGTTGCCGGGGTAGACCCACGTGATGTGCGCGCCCTGAGGCCAGGTCTCCTTGAACCGGGCCGGCTCGCGCTTCCACTCCTCCTGCACCTCGGCCTTGACGGAAATCGGCACGGTCAGCCCGATGCCTTTCCAGACGGAGCTGTGCAGGTGGCAGCCGATGTCGCCGATCCAGCCGGACCCGAAGTCCTGCCAGATGCGCCAGATGAGCGGGTGGTAGACCTTCTCCGCGTAGGGGCGGAACGGCGCGGTGCCGATCCACAGGTCCCAGTCGAGCGAGGCGGGTACGGGGTCTGCCTTTTCAGGGCGCAGCGTCCGAATGCGCGAAATGCCTTTGCGGTTGGAGAAAAGATAGATGTGTTCGACCGCGCCGATCACGCCGGCCTGGTGATACGCCACGGCCATGCGGTCGCCCACGCCCGCCGAGAACTGGACGCCGAGCTGCGTGACGACGCCGCGGCGGTGCGCGGTTTCCTTGAGCAGGCGGCACTCCGCGATCTCGTGGCAGAGCGGCTTCTGGCAGTAGACGTGCTTGCCCGCGCGCATGGCGTGGGTCGCGATGATCGTGTGGTTGTGGTCGGGCACCGCGATGTTGACGGAGTCGATGCGGTCGCCCTCCTTGGCCAGCAGGTCGCGCCAGTCGGTGTAGGTGCGTGCGCCGGGAAACGCTTTGGCCGCATAGGCGAGCCGGTCGCGGTCCACGTCGCAGAGCGCCACGATTTGGGTGTTTGCGTGGGTCTTGATGTTGCTGATGTCCGCCCCGCCCATGCCGCCCACGCCGATGCAGGCATGGTTGAGCTTGCTGTTGGGCGCGATCGGCCGCGGCCCGCGGGCGGTGGCGCAGCCCGTAAGACAACCGGCGGCGCCGAGTGCCGATGCGGTCAGGAAACGACGGCGGTTCATGCTAGGCCCTCCCCAGTTTCTTCATGAGGGCGAGACAGCCGCGCACATCGTCCAGCGTGTCGGGCCGCACTTCGGCCTCGACCACATACCACTCCGTGATGTCCGCCTCGCAGGCGGCGAAAACCTTTTCCCAATCGGCGCCGTCGGCCCCGATCACGCCGGTGGTCTTGGAGGCCGCTTTGACATGAACGGCAGGGTTACGGTTAGGATATTTCTTCAGCCAGAAGGCCGGCGACTCCCCGGCCAGCATGCAGTGTCCGAGATCGAGCTGCTGGCACACGTCCTGCGAGGCGTTCTGATAGAGGATGTCCCATTTGCACACGCCGTCAAACCGGTCGCGGAACTCGTGCTGATGATTGTGGTAGCCCAGGCGGATGCCTGCCGCCTTGAAGGCCTGTGCGGCAACGGACATCTGCTCCGCGAAGCGCTTCCAGCCGTCCGCCGTCTTGGCATCGAAGTGCGGGACGAAGAGGTAGGGCGCGCCCAGCTCGCGGGCAAACTCGACCGACGCCGCCAGGTTCTCGGGCTTGATGATCCGGTCGGCCTGCATCTGCATGCCGGCCGCCGCCAGGCCATGGTCTTTGAAGAGCGTGTTCAGCTCTTTGGCGGTGCGTCCGAAAAAGCCGCCGCACTGCACGCCCTCGTAACCCATCGCCCGCAACGCTTTGAGTGTGCCGGGAAAATCCTGGTCACACAATTTGCGTACGGACCACAGTTGAACCCCCGTTTTGATGCGCCGGACTCGTGTGTTGCCCCGTGCATTCAGCGCCAGTCCCGCCAGGGCGGCGGCGCTTGCCTTCAGAAAAGACCTTCTGTTCATAAAAAAATCCCCTCATTCATTGTTATGAATCATAGCAAACCGGCAGAAACGCATACCGCCTAATGCGAAAAAAACATACTGCATTTTGCGCAATGG
>JAGOBZ010000274.1 GCA_017999015.1 Kiritimatiellia bacterium | reverse complement strand
CGGTTCCGACCACCTGCCTGTGATCCTCGACATCGCCTTCTGACGGGGCGGGATTCTAGAAAGCGCCGCAACAGAACTGCTGTTCGACGAATGCCGCCGAACTCTTTTCAGTTGTTATTTCAAACGGTTCAGGTAACATCGTCAATTGTTCAAAAAACCACAGCCGATGCCGGAGGCCGTCCGGCCTGACTGGGAGAACCATGACACGCGCATATGTTCACGGGTATGATCCACGGGAGAACTGCCGCTTACAGGATCAGGCGAAAACCTTAGTTGATCTTCTCCATAGCGACACGGGCTATCCGGCAGGCAGCCGTGTTCTTGAGGCCGGATGCGGCGTCGGCGCACAAACCGTAACGCTTGCCCGAAACAGCCCCGGCGCGCACATTATTTCTGTAGACATCTCGGAGCAATCTGTCGCGCAGGCTGAGCAAAGCGTCAAGGCGGCCGGATTGTCGAATGTCCGCTTTCAGCAGGGGGACATCTTCACTCTGCCCTTTGATCCGCAATCGTTTGACCATGTCTTTGTCTGCTTTGTGCTGGAGCACCTGAAAGAACCGGGCGTCGCCTTGAGGGCGTTAAAAAAATTCGTGCGCCCGGGCGGGACGCTGACCGTCATTGAAGGAGACCACGGCTCGGCCTATTTTTATCCGGACAGTGCCGCCGCGCAGGCTGCCATCCGCTGCCAGGTCGACCTGCAAGCGCGCGCCGGAGGCAACGCGCTCATTGGTCGCTCCCTGTATCCTCTGTTGGTGGCCGCAGGATTTCAAGATGTGCGGGTGTCCCCCCGAATGGTCTATGTCGATGCAGGCAAGCCGGAACTGGTCGACGGCTTCACCAGGAAAACCTTCACTGCGATGATCGAAGGCGTACGTGAACCCGCCATCGCGCAAGGCCTCATCACGCCCGCGCTCTTTGACAAAGGCCTTCAAGACCTCTGCCGGACAACCGAAGCGGATGGCACGTTTTGTTACACGTTCTTTAAGGCGTTTGGGACCGTAGCCTGACACGCCTGGTTTGGAAAAAATAAGGAAACAACATGCAAGTAAGAATGAGTTGCCGAAATGTTTTCGCACTTTCCCTGTCGCTTTGGGCCTGCGCCGCGCCGTACGCGCGGGCAGCAGAAGCCGTTGCGGCGGGAAACAGGCCGGTCTTCGCGCTCGACCGTCAGGACAAGCGTCTCTCCGCCGGCAAGCCGATTGAAGTCGCCGACCGACCGGAGCTGCGCCTGCGCCCTGGGCTGGAGATGGTCGGCCGCTTCCGCCTCGACGCGCACAAGAATTGGGCGCAGACCCTGGCGATGAAGGACGGCGAGTACCTGCTGCGCGTGGAAAATCCCGGAGACGGCGGTTACCTGGGCTTCTTCGTCCAGATCGAGGGCAAGTGGGAGGGCAGGCTGCGCGGCCCGGTTGTGAAGACAAACACGTGGTACGACGTGCGCGCGGCGTGGACCGGGCAGTCGATGGAGATGACCGTCAACGGCGAGACCTTCAGCCAGCCGCGCCTCGGCCGGATCAATCCGGGCGCGAAGCCTTTGCAGGTCGGCGCGATCGCAGGCGAACTCGCTCGGCTCGACATTTTCAATCCGAGCTTGGAGCGCGCGGCGCTCTTGGCAAGCTTGCCCGCAGCGGCGTCGGCGCCAGCCCAGAAGGCCGGCCCCGGCTTTTTCAGTTCGCTGTGGAGCACGCTTTTCGGCGGCTACGAAAGCCAAGGTGCGCCTTGTGTGGTGGGCGGTCCTGCGGCGTGGGACGGCTGGCAGCCGCGTAACGGCGCCGCTGTCAAAGCCGACAAGGACGCGCTCACCGCCGAGTTCCCCGACACGACGGCGATGCTGGTGAGCCCGGCGCTGTCCGTCGACCTTGGGCCGTATCCGTTCCTCTGCCTCGACGTGGACGCAGGCGGTCGCGGCGTGACGGGCACCCTCGACTTCACGACCGACACCGGCTCGGGCTCGATCAGCTTCCTGCCACAGTCAGGCGGGCGGCCCACGGTCGTCTCCGGCACGATGTCCGATGCCTGGACGGGGAAGCTCCGCCGCCTCGCGGTGAGCTTTGCTGGTACGACTGGACCGGTTCGCGTCCGCAGACTGGCCTTGGCGGACCGGCCCGTCGGCACGCCCGTCTTCTATGTACGCTCTCTCGCCGCTGGCCGCGCCAAGCTGCGTCCCGGCCGCGAGGAGAGCGTGGTGGCCGGCATCCAGAACGTCGGCGGCGAGACTGAAGGGATCGTCGCGCGACTGGAGGTGCCCAAGGGGATCACCCTTATCGGCGGGGCCAAACGGCGTATCGAATGGCTGGGGATGGATGATTTCGACCTGGTGACCTGGCGCATCCGGGCCGCGCGGCCCGGCACCTACACCGTGCGCGTGACGGTCTCCGCCAAGGGCGCGACACCCAGCGTGCAAGACCTCGCGCTGACGGTCGAACCGTGCCCCGGCCTGCCCCAGACAGGGTACGTGCCGGCGCCGCAACCGGCCAAGACCGACTACATCAGCCTCATGCACTACTGCGCGCTCTGGAAGGAGGGCACGCACTGGGGTTGGAAACGGATCGAGCCGTGGCCGGAGAAGCGTCCGGCCATCGGCTGGTACGACGAAGGCACGCCTGAAGTGGCCGACTGGCACATCAAAATGGCGCTGGAACACGGCATCAACGGCTTCATCTACTGTTGGTACCGCGACGATTTTGAACCAACCATCAACCAGAGCCTCGGACACGCGATTCACGAGGGCCTCTACAACGCCAAGTACCGCGACGCCTTCACGTTCACCATCATGTGGGAGAACGGCTGCGCGAAAGGCGTGAAGAACGAGGCCGACCTGCTCGACAACGTGCTGCCGTTCTGGATCAAGAACTACTTCACCCATCCTTCATACCTCAAGATCGAGAACAAGCCGGTCCTCTTTGTGTGGCAGCCGCGTGTCCTGCTCGCCGAACTGGGCGGCGCCGAGAAAACGAAAGTGGCGCTCGACAAGATGCGCGAGCAGTGCCGTCAGGCCGGCTTCAGCGGCCTGCGCGTGATCGCCTGCATGGACGCGGCCAACGCCAAGCTCGGCGCGGACATCGCCGCCAGCGGCTGGGACGCGGTCACGGGCTACGGCCTGTCGCCGGCCGGCGTCCAGACGGCCGGCGAGGACCCTGCGGGGCTCTCCTACCGCGACCACGCCGATGTGCTCAGCCGCTACCGGCAGACATGGCTCGACCGCGACGCCAGCACCGGTGACGTGCCGGACATCCCGAACGTGGTGATGGGGCGCGACGACCGGCCGTGGGGCCGCGTCAAGCGCGGTGTCAACAACTACATCAAAGACCCGAAGGCCGAGAATTTCGAGGTGGCCTGCCGCGAAGCCAAGGCGCTGGTCGACGCCAAACCGGCGGGGCGCTGGGACAGCAAGATCGTGGTCTTCGACAACTGGACCGAATTCGGCGAGGGCCACTACATCGAGCCGACCACCGGCACAGGCTTCACTTTCGTCAATGCCATCAAGCGCGTCTTCTGCAGCGCGTGGGCGCCGGAGGCCGTGACCGACATCATCCCCGAAGATGTGGGGCTGCCGCCGCCGCAGAAGCGCTATGAGGCCGTCCGTGCCGGCTTCGGCGACCGCATGCCGTGGCAGTCGATCCGCATCACCGGCGACCTGCTGGCCGACTGGACCTTTGAGGCCACAACGCAAGAAGGCCTTCTCGCGGACGCCTCGCCGAACCGCTGTCACCTCGCCTGCGAGGGCGTCACGCTGGAAGACGGCCGCGGCGGCCGGGTGCTGCGCTGCGGTGAGGGCGGCGCGACCGCGACCGTCCCCGCGCCGTTCTTCAGCCCCGGTGGCGTGACCGTGGCTCTCTGGTGCAAGCCCTCCGAGAAGGCGCAGAGCGACCGCTGGATGCTGAACACCGTGAGCGGCGGATCGGATGGCTACCGCCTCGGGCTTGGCGGCGGGCGCGTGGCCTGGCAGGTGCCGCGCGAGCGCTGGAGCCACTCGCTGATCAGCCCGGAGGCGCTGCCCGTCGAGGCCTGGTCGCATGTGGCCGCGACCTTCGACAACACCGTCATGCGCCTCTATGTGAACGGCAAGGAGGTCGGCACGCTGGAGCGGCGCGGCTTCATTAACCCGGGTGACGGCATCATCGTCGGTGCGCACGGTGTCGATCTGGAGCGCGCGCGCTTTCGCGGCTGTCTCGACAACGTGCGCATCTACCGGCGCGTGCTGACGGCCGACGAGATCGCGAAGCTGGCGGCCGAGATGTAATCACCGATGTGCGGATACAGCCGGCTGAAGCCGGTAAACCAACGGATGTGCGGATACAGCCGGCTGAAGCCGGTACACCAACCCGGACCATGCAGGCTGGTGTACCGGCCAACCCGGACCGTGCAGGCTGGTGTACCGGCCAACCCGGACCATGCAGGCTGGTGTACCGGCTTCAGCCGGCTTAGTAATATCCGTCTCTACAGTTGTGCAAGTTGACTTTTCAATAGCATGGGGTTAATCGTACAAGTGAACAGGGAATCCCATATCTTTACGCTCAGTACGACGGCGTGTCATGTGTGCGGCAAGGAGGAAGAACAGTGAAAACTGCGATGGCGTTGTTGGTTTCATTCTCGGTTGCGTTCTTGGCGGTCGCGAAGGCCGAGGACGACAAGGTGTTCGGCGAAGCGTTCCGGGTGGCGGGAATCGGCGAGAGAGCCATGGCACTTTGCCTCGAAGGCGATACGCTGTATGCGGGCGCAGGTGCGGTGCTCTATGTCTACGACATTTCGAAACCGCTCGCGCCGAAGAAACTCGGCGAGGTGG
>JAGOBZ010000273.1 GCA_017999015.1 Kiritimatiellia bacterium | reverse complement strand
CGACCTGGCAGTACAATCTGGCGTGCGCGCTGGCATACCGGGCTGACAAAGCCGAGTCCTTCGCGGCGTTGGAGCGTGCCATCGAACTGGGTTTCCGCGATCCGGCGGCGATCCGCAATGACAGCGACCTCAAGCAGCTTGCCGCGCTGCCGCAGTTCGCGGCGCTTGTCGCCAAGGCCGAGTCGCTACAAGGGAAGCCGGTGGCCGGCGCGCCGCAGATCGGCCCTTCAACCGTGTTTACGGGCCATCCGGCCGAGATTCACGGATCCAATACGGTGTGGGATTTTGACGCCGGCTGCTTCAAAACGCTCTTTGCGTTGCGCAATGCCGAACTCAAGAAGATCTCCGCTTACGCCGATTCTTACCGCGGCCCGGCGTCTGGCGTGATTCGGGGCTGGATGACGGATGAGCGCGCGTCGGGCAATTTCGGCGATCTCTATGTGAACCGGGACGATGGGCACTCGCGGCTGGACGTGACGAATTTTCCGGGGCTCACGCCGGTGGTCTACGGTGAGGAGGCGCGCGCCCACAAAGCGCATTTGAGCCTGCCGAATACGCTGTTCGGCCAGCCGGTGATCGGCAATTCGTCCATGTCGATGGTCAGCGGACCGCTCTGGCGCAGCCTGCCGCGCGCTGTCGTCACTGATCCCTTCCAGCCGCTTGCCGCTTTCCGCATCTATCTCAACAACCAGTGCTGGTTCTACCCCGAACACAAGGATCATGATTCTGAGACCGGTGACCTCTATCCGGCCAACACGCCGTATTACGTCATCAGCCAAGGCTCCTCGTTCTCCGACAAGCCGTTCATGGAGGCGTTCGCGGCCGCGATGGCGGCGTTCATGCCGGAAGTCAAGCGCCTGCTGACCGCTCGCCAGGCTTTGGCCCCGACGCTCCAGATGATCCTGCGCGCCACGCAGCGCACGGTGAAGCGCCCGGACGACTACCTGACCGGCGCGGCACACCCGGCCGTTTTCGACGCCCGCAACCTGGATGTTGAGGCGATGGTCCGGATGGCGCATGATCTCACGCCGGAACAGCTCCCTCCGCTCGTGACGCTGCGCACGGTCAAGGACGCGCAGGCCGAGCCCGGCGTCGATTATTTTGACACACGTCCGGAGGGCTTGTTCGACACACCGTTCGCGATCGCGCGGGTGGTGCGCGGGATCGCGCGTACACGCAGTATGACGCTTGAAGCCGCCGCCACGCCTAAACCGTCGCCCGGAACCGTCTACCGGTGGGTGGTGCTGCAAGGCGATCCCGCGAAAATCACGATCCAGCCGCTTAAGCCTGACAGTTCACAGGTCACCGTCACGGTGGCGTATCATGGCGTCTACCGGCCGAAAGGGGCCGATGGACAGCCCTCGCCGTTACAGACCAGCCGTGTCGATCTCGGCTGTTTTGTGCAGAACGGGACATCCTTCTCGGCCCCGTCGTTAGTCTCGTTCTACTATCTGCCCAATGAGGAGCGTGTCTATCGCGACGACGGCCGGATCCTGTCGATCGATTACGCCAACAGCGCGCATCGGTATGCCGATCCGCTGCTCACCGTGCAAAAAGGGTGGAAGGATCTCTATGCGTACGACAAACAAGGGCGTCTGACCGGGTGGTACCGCACGCGGGCCGGCGCCGCTCCGGAACGCTTCACCTATCGCGGGCACCGGGTGCTTGCGACCGATGCGCAGGACCGTCCCACGCAGGCGTGCGGCGTGGACTATCTGCCGCGCCAGGCCGGCGGGGCCGGGCTGCCGCCGACGCTGACCTGCGCGGACACGCAGCAGCGGTTTGCCTACACCTACGACAATGAGGCAGACCGGGTGGGGCGGGTGGCGGCGGCACCGTGACGCCGGACTTCGCCTGTCTCCCTTTTTCAACCCAAACGCATGATCATCGCGCCCCCCTGTAATCTGCCGATTACTCTCAGCGCCTTCCTTTGCGTGTGGCCGGCAGCCGTGCGTTGGCGTTCATGATGAGGTCGCGCAGGATCTGGCATTTGCCTTCAATCGCGCTTTGCTGCTTTTTCCCCGAGGCATGGGCGGTGTCGATTTGCTGAATGAGCGTGACGGCGCCGGGCTGGCCGTGCAGCCGCGCCAGCGCGCCGCTGATGCTCTCGCCGGCGGTGTCGGCATCCAAGACCTGTTTCTCGGCGCTTCGGACTGTGTGTATCGCGGTATTGACGCGTTCTTGGAAAACGTCCGCTGCCGGCTTGTCAGCCAGCGCGGCTTGCAGGTCGCGTATGGCGGCGTCGAGCTTTTGTCCGTGCGCCGGGGCGTGCGCCAGCATGTCTTGGATGCCGCTGAGGTGCACGTTCACGGCGGCTTGCGCCTGAGCGACCGCCGCGCGTTCGCGTTTTTTCTGCGCGGCGATCTTCATGCCTGCAAGCCCGATCAGCGCGGCGAGCGCCAGCACGATGATGGCGGGTAACACAAACGGGGTGATGGGAGACGGTGCGGGCGCCGTGTCGTCGGCATGTGCGGGACGGTGCGAGGCGGTGTCGGTGTCGTGACGCACCACGACCGGACGCTTGCGCGTGTCGGCGGCGGCAGGTGACGCCGTGCGCTCCTGAGCCGCACGCGCGCCGGGCGCAGTCGCGAGACGGGTGTGTGCCCTTGCGGTCCGACTTCCGGGTTTGCCGCTTCGGCTTGACGGGCCGTCGGGTTTCGACGCGGCAGCGGCCTCGCGGTCAATCTTCACCGACCAGCTTCCTCCGGCTTTTGGAGGCGGCGGCGGGACCGCAGGATCGCGCATGACCGTGACCGACCAAGAGGGGGCTGTATTTTTTCCGTAATCTGGAGGGGTGCTCATGTTCGGTTTAAATACACTCCTTCGTTGAAGATCATTTGTACGCCAAACTGTCCGCTTATGAAATGACCGCGTATGATTGTCGGGAATCGTAGGCGTATCGCGGCCGCTTGGCAAGCGCGAAACGCAATCCGCTTATGCCCCCGTGTTCGATTCGGTGAGTTGTGTCAAGTTATTCTTGCTTTGTCCAGCGATTCTTTGTAAAAAAATCAGATCAATAGGCCGGGCAATAAGAAGGAGGGTTTTTACAACTACCTCCGAAAGGATTCCGAGATGAAGACAATGAGGCTGTTTCTGGCGGCTGTCGCGGCGGTTGGCGCGGTCTTCGCCGATGCGTCGTACGATGAAGGTATGTCCACGCTCACGCTAGACGGCGTGACGACGAACGTGACGGCCGAGGCTGACCTTGGCGCCGCCACGAATGTCGTGTTCGCGAACGGCGGCGGCGTCGCGTTCGACATGAGCGGCACGCTTGCGAAGAAGTATTCGATCTCGGGCGACGGTCTCGCCGCGACGGGAGTCGTGTCGGTGGCGAGCGGACAGTCCGTCATTGCGGGGAAGGCGAATCTCGCGGACGGCACCCTCGGTCATGTGTTCGTGAAGAGCGGCGCGGGAACGTTGCATTTCAGCGCGGGCCCCGGTGCCGTCTCCACGCCGACGAGGTGGCTTGTTGAAGAGGGGAGTCTCACGCAGGCCGGCGGCGATATTTTCGGCAACCACCGCAGCACGACGGTCAACCTCACGGTCGATGTGCGCGAGGGTGCCGAGTACGTCTACGTAAGTGGCGTCGGACACTGTCCGATGGGACCGCTCGAACTCACGGGCGGCAAGTTCCGTGCGCTGAGTTCGGTGAGCGACACGGCTTTCTGGGCGAACACCGCGTTTAAGGGCGGCATCACCGCGCATGCGAGCGAGACACCGTCTGTCGTCTATCTCAACGGTCGTGCGCATCTGGGTCACTGCGAATACTCCAATATTGTCTTCAACGTCGAGACGGGAGCGAAGCTGATTATCGACGGTATCCTGACGAACGGCTACGACACGGCCGAGCAGCCGAGCGGCCTGGTCAAGCGCGGCGGCGGCGAGCTCGTGCTGCTGCGGCACGGCGGCTGGACGGGCGGCACGACGATCGAGGAGGGTACGATCACGGTGGCCTGTCCGACGGCGCTGGGCGTGGGCGGGGTGAAGCTCGCGGGCGATGCGACGCTCAACGTGGTGCCGGGCATCACGCTCGCGTGCGGGGCGCTCACGGGGACGGGCACGCTCACGAAGACAGGCGATGGCGGCGTGTCGTTCGCGTCCGTCGCGGACGGTGTCACCGTGGCGCGCGCGGCAGGCGAAGGCACATTGCCGACGGCGTTCATCGACGGTACGGTTCATCTCTGCGGCGGGGTCGCCACAATCGACGTGCCGGCGGGCGAGACCTGGACGGTGACAGGGTTCGACGTCACGACGCTCGCGGATTATCCCTCCCTCTCGCGTGACATCGTGAAAACCGGCGCGGGCAAGCTCGTGTTGCCGTCGGGTGACAACGCCTCCTCCTTCCGCAACCTCACCGTTCAGGACGGCGTAGTACAGGTCGCCGCAGAGAACAATCTGGGGGCCGGCACCACCACATTGACGGGGGGCGGCACGCTCACCATCTCAGGGAACGTGACGTTCACGTGGCGCAAGATCAAGTGCGTGGGTACGGGCGTGCTCGATGTCCCTGAAGGTATGACGATGACGGTCGGCACGAATTCAATCTGGACCGCGGACGCGACGCTCCTGAAGCGCGGCGCCGGCAAGCTCGTCTTCTCCCCGACCTACTACAATTTGAATGGCAACGTGACTGCGTCCACGCGATGGGTCTGCGACGAAGGTGCCATGCAGTTCCCGCAGGATCCGTTTGGCGGCCACACGACCGCCGCAGCGACGACCATAGAGTGTCATGAAGGCGCCGTGCTGTGTACGGCTGGGCATACGCCGCTCGGGAGAATCGTCCTGCGCGGCGGGACGATGAAATTCATTGCGGGCAACAACAATG
>JAGOBZ010000008.1 GCA_017999015.1 Kiritimatiellia bacterium | reverse complement strand
CAAGATCGCCAGGTACGACTCGATGTCGGTGTCCTTGATCACCGCGTTCGGCAGGACTTCGTTGATGTCGTCGTAAGTCAGATAACCGCCCTGAGCCTCCGCGCGCTTGATCAGCGTTTTGATCCGCTCGCTACGCTCTTCACGCTTGGCCTTGGCCTCAAGGTGATCCGCATCCAGAGCGAGTTCAGACTCGAACCCCACGCTGAAATCTGCCCCTTCGATCACATCGAAGTCAACGCCGGCCTCGGCATCCGGCTCGTCGACGCCCTCGTCAAACTCATCCCCATCGTCAAGGTCGTGGCCCAGATCGTCCAAAACATCCGCACCGTGTAAACCCGCGTCAATATCGGCTTCCACGCTGAGCGAGATGTCATCGGCATCGAAATCCAGTTCGGCGACGGCGGATTCGGCCATCTCAGCCGTAGCCCCGGTGTCCACCACCTGTTCATGCTCGGGACTCTTCTGCACCACCGAAGCCTTGGCGGATTTTTTCTTCTTGGGTTTCGCGGGGGAAACCGCTTTTTTATCGGCCTTTTTAGCTGGGGACGCCTTTGCTGCCGCAGGTTTTTTCGCTTTTTCTTTGGTCGCTGCCATCGGGTCTTGGTTCCTCGTTCGTCCACCGTCTCCGGCAAACGCCCACCGGTTCTAGATAGACTTCACCTATTATACGCAAGAAATTGGGTAAGACTGTACTCAATCCGATTCTGAATGTCAAGGTGGCCGGTGCGGGCGTGGCGGGCGTCGGGCAAGGCCACAATATGCAAGCGGAGAGAAGAAAAGGAGAAAGGAGGAGTTGTCGGAACTTGAAATCCGAGAACCCAGGTTCATTCAGCGCGGATCGACACCCTTCGATACCAAGCCTCGTCCTGATGGTCCGTGAGCATAATGTGCCCCGTCAGTTTGTCACCGAAACCGGTGTGTTTTTTGAATTTTCCCGCCGCGACACCCTCTTTGACCGCCTGACTCCCAAACGTGTACGCCAGCACCATACGGCCGTTGAGCCAATGCTCGGCACGCTCGCCCCGTACCACGACACGCGACACGTTCCATTCACCGGCCGGTTTAACCGGTTTGTCCGCCGCAGGCGCCAACACCTCGTAGAAAGAGGCCGTCAGGGATTTAGGCTGCAATTTCTTGTAACGAGACGACAAGTCATCCAACATTTGATATTCGTAACCGGGAGCTTCCGGCCTCTGCTCGGTCACGCAATATTTCACCCCATTGTTCGCGTCCTTGGCCAAACGCCACTCCCACTCGAGTTCAAAATCCTTAAACGTCTTTTCCGTGATGATGTCCCCGCCTTTCACACCAGGCAGTTTGTGCAGCATCCCGTCCTCCACGCGCCATCCAGGGCCGATCGCAGTGCCCGCCGGCCGACCATAGGGCCGCCATCCCTTAAGCGACTGCCCGTCGAACAGAGGCAGCCATCCGGCGCCGAGTGCCGCCTCGATCGCCTTGACCACCTCGCCCGCCAAAGCTTTCGACCCTGCGTCCGTATAGTGCACGTCCTTGACACGCCCCCCCATCGCGAGCCTCTGCTCGGGCGGCCCGACAAACGTCCACAAATCGTTGACGCGGACACCCTCTGCCTGCATCACGCGGAACGCGGCCTCATTATACGCCACCTCGCCCCCCGGCACCCGTCCGACCGCCCCCTCTGGCACCGGCGTGGTGCTGCACCAGACAAGTGCCGCTCCACTCCTTTTCAGCCGTTGCACCAATTGACGCAGGTTGGCCTCATACTGATCCACTGGCACCCACTGCGTCCCTTTCCCCACCGGCACCAGCTTCGCCATATCCGTGCCCGCCGTCGCCGGATCGACCACCTTCATGTCGTGGAGCCCGAAATTGAAGTGAATGGCATCCCATTTCTTTTCGCCGAGCCACTGCTCCAACCGCCTCAACCCGGTCACTGTCGCCGCACTGTTCCCCGGCGCGTGCACGACATCCATCCGGTTCGAAAGCGCCACTTTGACGATGGGCGTGTAACCGATCGAAATCGAATCGCCGATGATCAACACCTGCGGGCGCTCCGCGGCGTGCATCGCCATCACCGCCCATACCATCAATCCCGCCAACCCTCCACATCCCATTACAGTGCGTGTGCTCATAACCCTCCCCCGTTGGTAATCGCAGTGTATGACAGGCCCCATGCCATTGTCCAGCACAGCGTGAACGGGTGAACGGGCGTGAAATTGCGCTTTGCCCCTAAGCGTGGGTGTGGTATGGTGAAAATGTACTTTATGGGGGAGATCGTGGATACCATTCAGGCTTATTCGTTGATGTGCATGATCCGCCTGTTCGAAGAGGCGATTGAGCGTCTTTTTCTTGAAGGACGCATTATGGGCACCGCACACACCTGCATCGGGCAGGAAGCCGTGGCGGTGGGCACGGCTGCGGCGCTTGAGGCGCACGACGCCATGACCACCACGCACCGCGGACATGGCCATTTCCTGGCGCGCGGCGCCGACCCCGCGCGCGCCATGGCGGAGCTGTTCGGACGCGAGACGGGATACTCGCGCGGCCGCGGCGGCAGCCAGATGATGATGGATCCCGCCATCGGTTTTTACGGCGCGAACGGCATCACCGGCGGCAGCATCCCCTTCGCCGCCGGCGTCGCGCTCGACGCGAAACTGCGCGGCACAGGCCGTGTCACTGTCTGCTTCTTCGGTGACGGCGCCTCCAACCAGGGCGTTTTTCACGAGTCTCTCAACCTCGCCGCGCTCTGGAAACTGCCCGTGCTTTTCGTGGTCGAGAACAATGGCTATGCCATGTCCACGTCCACCGCGCGCGGCCTGTCGAACACGCACATTGCCGAACGCGCCGGTGCGTACGGCATCCCCGGTGCCAGCGTGGACGGCAACGACTTTTTCGCGGTGCGCGACTGCGTGGCGCAACACGCGGCCGCCAGCCGCGCCGGACAAGGACCGGCGCTGCTGGAGTGCGTCACCTACCGGCTGTCGGGGCATTCGCGCGGCGATGCGCGCGTCTATCGTTCTCGCGAGGAGGAGTCCGCCGCATGGCGGAACGACCCGATTTTGCGGCTGGAGACGCGTCTCAAAGACGACGGAACACTCACCGACGACACCGCGAAGGCCCAGCGCGAAACGGCCCAAGCTAGGATCGATGAGGCGATCCGCTTCGCCGAATCATCCCCCCTGCCGGATCCGGCCTCGCTGCATGAGGATCTGTTCGCCTAACCCGTCGCCATTTGTCCCTACCCCCTACCCTGAGACCGTCATGCGCTCTGTTACTTTCACACAACTCCTTCGCGAAACACTGGCCGCTGAATTGCGGCGCGATCCGTCGGTCTTCCTGATGGGCGAAGACATCGGCGTCTATGGCGGTTCCTTCGGCGTGACGCGCGGACTGATCGACGAGTTCGGCCCCGAGCGCGTGCGCGACACCCCGATCTCAGAACAGGCGTTAACCGGCGTCGCGATCGGCGCGGCCGTCGCAGGGCAGCGGCCCGTGATCGAAATCATGTTCATGGATTTCATCACGCTGGCCGTGGACCAGCTCGTCAACATGGCCGCCAAGCTCCACCCGATCTACGGCCGCTCCTGCCCGCTCGTCATCCGCACCCCGCCCGGCGGCGGCCGCGGCTACGGCGCCACCCACTCGCAGTCGCTCGAAAGGCTCTTCGCCGGCATCCCGGGCCTCAAGATCGCCGCGCCCTCCAATGCGTCTGACGCCTCGGCGCTGCTGCAAACCGCGATCCGCGACAACAATCCCGTCCTGTTCCTTGAGCACAAGCTGCTTTACCCGCAGCGGTTTGACGTGGGTGACGAACTGCCGGCACCGCTGTCGTTCGGCTTCGCGCGCGTAGCCCGAGAGGGCGATGACCTCACGCTCGTCGCTTGGTCGCACCAGGCCTTTGTGGCCGAGCGGGCCGCCGCGCAACTGGCGGCTGAAGGCATCGACGCCGAGGTCATCGACCTGCGCACGCTCTGCCCGCTGGACATCGACACGCTGGTCGAATCGGCCCGCCGCACGGGCCGCGTCATGATTCTGGAGGAAGGCCCCAAGACCGGCGGTTTCGCAGCCGAGATCGCCGCGCAGATCATGGAGCAGGCGCACGAGTATCTGGAGAAGCCGATACGCCGGATCGCGGGCGCCGATTTCCCCGTCCCCTCTGCCAAGAACCTTGAGGCCGCCTGCCTCCCCGCCTACGACAGCATTCTGGCGCTGGCGCGTGAATGGATGGGCTGAGATGACCTATTCGCTGATCTCCCTCTCGTTCAACAAACTGGCCTGCACGCGGCGCTGCCTCTCGGCGCTGCTGACGGATACGGTCACCGACGTCCCGTGGGAGCTGATCGTCGTCGATAACGGTTCGACCGACGGCAGCGCGGCATGGTGTGACACGGAGCTGGTCGCGCTGGGCGCGGCGCGCGGCGTGCCGGTCACCGTGCTGCACAATCCCGGCAACATCGGTTGTTCCTTCGCGCGCAACCGGGCCGTGACCGCCGCGCGCGGCACGCACCTCGTGTTTGTGGACAATGACGTGGCGCCTCGCACGCGGCGCTGGCTGGACAGCCTGCATGCGGCGCTGGAGGATCGCCCTGGCACCGGCATGGCAGGTGCCAAGATGGTCTATCCGTGGGCCCCCTACCCGATCCAATGCGCCGGCGTCGGCATCTCCCGCCGAGGACACGTCTGTTTCCGCGGCCGCGGCGCGCCGATCGACGACCCGCTTTTCGCGCGTCCCGAAGAGGTCCAGTGCCTGATCAGCGCCTGCCTGATGATCCCCGCCGCGCTGCTGCGCCTGCATGGCGGTTTTGACGAGGCGTTCCATCCGGTGCAGTTCGAGGATTTCGACTTGGTCTACCGGCTGCGCGAGGCCGGCCACACCGCGATCTACACGCCTGATGCAGAGATGTACCATTTTGAAAGCGTCACGACCCAAGGCACCCCGACCGTGCGCAATGCCGCGGTCGTCGTGCGTAACGGCCTCCTTTTCCAGCAGCGCTGGCGTCACCGTTTTGAACACGAGGACGGCCCCCCCGAAGAGGCCTGCCGCTGGCTCAAAATCCCCCCCGTCCCGTTTGACGCGATCGGCGACCTGCCGCTGATCTGACCGAAAAGCGGTTGCCGCATACCCGCTTTCTTCGCTATTCTATGCCTCAATGAACGGCATTGAACGACCGTGCGGCGTGACGACATGTGGCGATTTCTGAAAATACTTGGTACTGTTTTAAAAAGCCTCTTCTGGCTGGTTCTCATCCTGTTGATGGCCGGTTTCGGAGCGCTTTACATGCTTGAGCGCGGGTTGCCGTCTGCGTTGCTGCATCAGCTCGAAAACGCGATGTCGGACGATGACCGCTTCGTGCGGATCGAGCGTGCCACCTTCAGCCTGAAACAGGGCGCGAGACTCCACCGCGTGAAGGTCTTCCCAAAACGGGTCGCGGGGCAGGCGCTGCTGTCTGTCGAAGAGGTCGCCGTAGACCTCGCCCTGTCGCCGGGGCTCGCACCCGCCGATCGCATCCGCAGCATCACAATCAGAGAGATCGTGATGCCGTCCTTGCCGCCAAAGCAGGTCGCCAAACCAAAGAAACATGAAAAACGCGCACTGCCGAATGTCAGTCCCTTTTCGCTGACTGTGGAACAGGCCAATGTTTTCGGCATCAAGGCAGACCGTCTCACGGCCTCGATATCCGCATCCGATCAACGAATCGACATCACGGATATCGTGATCCGTCTGCCTAACCCGACCTTTGAGTTGGAGGTCGGTGCCCAGGTGGCCATTGACCTGAAGGCACGGCGCTCAGTCGGCTCGGCCAAGGGCCAGGCCTTTCCGGAAAACGTATTGCCTCTCCTGACCGTGCTGAAAGCGCACGGCGCCATCGAGCAGATCGACTGTTTCACCGCGATCGCGCGCCCGATCGACGCGCTGTACACCTTTGATGTCGACATGGACACCACTGATTTCGCCATGCGGCTGGAGGTTGATGTCGGTCCCTGCGCCTACCGCACCGTACCCATCGCGTTCGCCAAGGGCACGCTCGGCATTTACGGCACCAACATCTACACGTCGGTGGTGATTGACCCCCTCGACGCGCAGACGGTCGCCGGTGCTCCGGTTAAAGGACGCCTCGCCTATTTCGAAGAAACCGAAGGGCTGGAGGTCGACGCCGGCACAACGATGGACATCCCGCCGCTCTTCACCATGCTGAACATCCTCAACCACGGGGAATTGGACCGTATCCGATGCACCGCGCCGCCGACCCTGTCTGCCCGCGGTGCCGTGGCCCTCTCGACCACGAAAAGCACCATCACCAATCAGTTGTCCGGCAAGGTCTCGCTCCCGGCCGGGTCGATTCTGAACTTCGAGGCGCGTGAGATGACGGCCGATTTCGCGCTTGCGGGCCACCACGCGCGCTTCAGCAATGTCCGGGGAACCTCGCGTAACGGCGGCGTGATCACAGGGGAGATCACCTTCGACTTTCCGGATTACGCCGCGACCGCCACCGTCTTCAGAACCGCACTGGACATGAAAGATGTCGCACTCGAAGAGATTTCGCACGCCTTCAATGTCACGAACGCTCGCGCCGGCCTGGTTTCGGGCGATATTCAACTCAACGGGCCGACCCACGGACGCACCATCGAACATCTTTCAGGAGAAGGTCACGTGACGATCCGTGACGGCGTCATCCATCGCATGAAACTGTTTGCTGGCCTGACCGATTACCTGTCCCGCACGATTCCCGGCATCTCGTCTCTCGTCAACCAATCGTCTGGGTCGATGGACTTCACCATCCGCGACAGCGTGCTCCACACCGACAATCTCTTGCTTGAAGGCGACATCTTCAGCATATCGGGACGCGGCACCTACAACATCGCCACAGATAAACTTGAATTTACGATCCGGGCCAATATCTTCAAACAAAAGACCATTGCCGGCAGGATCACCCGTCTGGTGACGCTGCCCTTCACCCGCCTGTTGCTCGAGTTCAAAGTCTTTGGCTCGCTCGAAAACCCTGACTGGTCTTACGTCAACATCATTGAAAAAATCACAGAGGGTTTTTCCGGTAAAGCTGAACCCGCCGACACTTCCAAAACAGCGAATCCCTGACTGCCATGCGCTTTATTCTCCACACCTACGGATGCCAAATGAACGTCCGCGATTCCGAAGCGGTCACCGCCCTGCTTGAGGCCGCCGGCCACACGCCGGTCCAGCGCGAAGAGGATGCTGACCTGATCGTGGTCAATTCCTGCAGCGTGCGAGCCAAAGCCGAGGACAAAGCGCTCGGCAAGCTCGGGCTGCTCTGCGCCAGCAAACGCGACCGGCCGGACCGGCGCGTGGGCCTCATGGGCTGCATGGCGCAACGGCTGGGCGCCGGGATCTTCACGCGCGTGCCGGGCCTTGATTTCGCGGTCGGCACGCGCTGCGCGGGCGCAATCCCGCGCCTGCTCGCCCGCGTCCTCGCCGGAGAAAGCGGGCTGCTCGAAACGACCGACCTCAACGAGATGCCCGATGTTGTCGAAGCCCACACCGATGCCGGGTTTTCCGCGTTTGTTACGATCTTGCTCGGCTGCAACCGACGCTGCGCCTATTGCATCGTGCCTGATGTGCGGGGCTCCGAATACAGCCGGCCGGCACGCGAAATCCTCGCCGAAATCCGCGCGCTCGTCCGCAACGGCGTGCGCGAGGTCACCCTGCTCGGCCAGAGCGTTATGAACTACGGGCGCACCAATCCGGTCTGGGACGCAGCCGACGCGCCGAGCCCCGGCGGGTTCACGGAGCCTTTCGCCCGCCTGCTGGAGGCGGTCGCAGCCGTTCCCGGCTTGGCCCGTCTGCGTTTCACGTCGGGCCATCCGTCGGGTGTTACAGACCAACTCGTGCGCGCCTGCGCGGCGTTGCCTGCCGTCTGCCACCATCTGCATCTGCCGGTCCAGTCCGGCTCAGACCGTGTTCTCGCGCGCATGCGACGCGGTTATTCGCGGACGGACTATTTGGATGCCGTTCACCGGTTGCGCACCGCCATGCCGGACTTCGCCCTCACCACCGATGTGATCGTCGGCTTCCCCGGAGAGACCGCCGACGATTTCGAAGCCACGCGCACGCTGATGAAAGAGGCCGATTTCGACAATGCGTTCATTTTTAAATACTCCCCTCGCCCCGGCACGCCTGCCGCAGCTTGGGAGGATGACGTGTCGGAAACCGAGAAAATGCGGCGCAATCAGGTCTTGCTCGAAGACCAAGACCTGCGCGGAGCAGCCGCCAACTCCCGGCTCGTCGGCACCTTGCAGGAGGTCCTGGTCGAAGGCCCCAGCCTGCGCAATGCCGCGCGTTGGTCAGGCCGCTCGCCCGGCAACAAGATCGTGATCTTTGAGCCGCTCCCCGAAATCGCCGCCGGCACGCTGACGCGTGTGCGCATCACCCGTGCAGCCCCGCAAACCCTTTATGGCGACGTGGTGCCATGCTGACCATCAGCGACACGCTGACCGCCGACGTTCATGCGTTGGCGTACGGGGGCGACGGTGTGGCGCGCTGCGATGGCCGTGTGATTTTTATTCCCGAAAGCGCCCCCGGCGATCGTCTGCGCGTCCGTGTCACCCAAGTCAAAAAACGCTATGCCCGCGCCGCCTGCCTTGACCTCATCACGCCGTCGCCCCAGCGTATGGCGCCATGCTGCCGTGTCATCGATCCTGACAGCGGCGAACCGGTGCGCGTGCCGGGCTGCTGCTATGACCACCTCGCCTATCCCGCCGAAGTCGCGGCCAAGCAACAGCAGCTCGAAGGCCTGTTGCGCCACCTGCCGGGCGCTGACAATCTCCGCTACGAGGCACCCCATCATGCGCCCCGACCGCTGCATTATCGCAATAAAATCACGCTGCACGCCGAATACCGCCCCGACGGCACGCGCGTCGGTTACCGGCGCGAGGCTTCGCACCGCGTGCTGCCGCTGAGATCCTGCCCGCTTGCTTGCGAGGCCATCAACGCCCTGTTGGCGGAGTTGCCCGCGCAGGACGGATTTCGCGACCTGCGTGACGGGGATGCTGTCGTGCTGCGCCATACGCCGCATGACGGCGCGTGCTGGTGGCGCGCCGGACACATCTCGCCTGACGCCTCGCCGCTCACCGAAGCATCGCCCGCCGGCCCCCTGCAGGTCGCGCGCGACGCCTTCTTCCAGGTGAACCCGCCGGTGGCCGACGCGCTTGTGCGCACCGTCCAGACCTGGTTCCGGGCCGATCGTGCCGCGCCGGACATCCTCGACCTCTACTGCGGCGTGGGAGTCTTCGGGTTCGCGCTCCTGCAGGCCGGGGGCACGTGCCTGACCGGTGTCGAATCTGGACGCAGCGCCATCCGTGATGCGCAGCGCAACGCACGCGCACTTGGATTGGACGCCGATTTCCGTTGTGCCTCGTTGGGGCGCGACGCCGTCGATTTCGCCGCGCTCATCCGCACCCCCTCGCAGACAACCGTGCTGATCGATCCGCCCCGCGACGGCATGGCGCCCGGCTTGGCGCGTGCGCTTGCCACGTGCCGGGCCCGGCGCATTTTTTATGTTTCGTGCGATCCCGCCACGCTGGCCCGCGACCTCGCCGTGCTGCTGCCGGGCGGCTACCGCATCGCGCGCGTGAAACTTTTCGACATGTTTCCACGTACCGCCCATTTCGAATCACTGGTGGAACTCATTCGTTCTGAGGCACAAGGTTAACGCTATGCATACGACAACCGAACTCCAAGCCATTGCAACACTGGCCGCCCGCCGCGCGGGCGAACACGTGCTCGCCAACCTGCACCGGCGCGGCGACGTCAACTCGATTCTGCGCACCGACGTCAAGCATAAGCTGGATGTCGAGGCGCAGGAGACCGCAACGGCGGTCATCCTTTCCGCGTTCCCCGACCATGCGATCCTGGGAGAAGAGACTTGTGACGCACCGCTGCCCGCGAGCGACACCGTTTGGATTATTGATCCGATTGACGGCACGATCAACTTCTTTCACGGTCTGCCGTGGTGGTGCTGTTCGGTTGCGGTGCGGCACCAAGGGAAGGCGATAGCCGGCGCCGTCTTCATTCCGGAGATGCACCAGCTTTATGAAGCCACGTGTGACGGCCCCGCGCTGTGCAACGGCGTCCCCATCCGTGTGTCGCAAACCGACCGGCTTGACCTGGCGATGCTGGCAACCGGTGCGGACAAGTGGGATCTCGGTGAGCACGCCTTCAAATTCATGCGCCGCGTCGCCGAGATCGCCCAGCGCCCGCGCATTCTCGGCGCCGCCGCGGTCGACATGTGCATGGTGGCGGCAGGACGGCTGGACGGTTATTTCGAGTCCGGCATCTATGTCTGGGACATGGCTGCGGCCAGCCTGATCGTAGAGCGTGCCGGCGGTTGCTGCAAGACCCTCAAAGCCTATCCCGGGCACCGCATCGCATTCCTGGCCACCAACGGCCGCCTGCATACCGCCTGCCGCGAGGCCTTGTTGCCCCTGCTCTAAATGCTCGTTTTCACATCGCCCTGCCAGTGTCTCACGTATCATGTCGTTCAACACAGGAGAAAGTCATGAAACATCCCAAAGAAACAAACCGCCGCGCGTTTGTCGCCGGCTGCATGTGTGCCGTCTGTGCGCATCGTGTATGCGGCGCACAACCTTCAAGCCGCAATGCCCGCAGTCTGAAAGCCGCAGATACAGGGCAACAGACGGTCGCACCTGGGGCACTGGCCCAGCAAGGGAAGAAGAACATGGAGATCGCATTCTGCGGCATCTACTGCGCGGCCTGCGAACTGCATCTCAAAGGCAAAAAAGACGGCAAGAAATGCAAAGGATGCACGCATCCGAGCATGGAGTCGAAGTGCGCCGTCTTCCTGTGTGCCAAAGAAAAGAAAGTCGTCAACTGCGGCCTGTGCGAAAGTTTCGAGAGCTGCGAGAAGCTGCTCAAGCATCATGAAAAGCCGCTCTACCGTCAAGTGGCGCGACGGACCTGCGCCCGAGTCAAAAAGGACGGCCTTGCGGCGGCAGCCGCAGAACTGAAAACGCGCTGGACCTGCGCCGCCTGCGGCAAGCTGTTCCCATGGAACACCACAGGCACCTGTCCGCATTGCGGCAAACAGGTGGCCGTGCTGTCTGAGAACGACGGCTGATTCTGCCGGAAGACGGTCAGCGCACCAGACGGACGAGGTCACCCGCACCGACCTCAAGTGTCAGACAGAGCGTCTGTTGCCTGACGGTCTGCGCTATCAGCCTGCCCACGACCGGTTCAACCGCACGATAGCCGGGTGCACGGTCCACCTCTACGGTCACGACCGCCTTCTTTCCGATCCAGTTCGATACTGCGAGCACGTCCGCCTCTGGGGACTCCAGCAGGTTGACTTCCACGTTGTACGGCGAGACGCGCACCCTGGGCCTCACTCCGCTCGCCGCTAATAGCGTAGCCATCCAGACACGGTGTGCCGCCTCAAAATCCAAGGCTGAATATTCGGTCGCATCCGGACGCTTCGAGGTCGCGATATAACTGATGCCAGGGAAGAAACCTGTCAGAACAACCCGTCCGCGGTCCGCAGCCGTCACGTGTTCCAGCGGCGCGTTCGTTCCGCACAGCAGCGGCATGCCGTGATGCTCACCGAGCGGCTTCAGTCGCAGCATCTCATATTCAGCGCGCCCCGGCAGGTCGCGCAGCGCCAGAGGCGCGCGCGAGACGCCCAGCGCCTCGTCCAGTCCGAGCGGCGCACCGAACTCGTCGCTCGTCAACGCGCCAGCCCCCAGCACGAGAACGCCGCCCCCTCGCACCCACGCCGTCAAAGGCGCCAGTGCCGAGCGCTTCAAGTGAGCGTCGTTTACAAACAGAACGCGATACGCGGCCAGGGTGCCGGAGAGTTCATCCTCGTGCAGGACATCGCAGCTCACCCCGCAATGGCGCAGCAACAGATGGAGCCAGGCTCGCTCCTTGCCAAACACGTTGTCGCGTGTCGCATGCCAAATATCGCCGCTGACGCTGAGAAGCTGGGCGACGTCGCCTCGCGCCGGACGACCGGCCAACACATCGCGCTCCACCGCACCCATCGCAAAGGTAACACGCTTGATCGCCTCATAGATTTCCGGACGCTGGCTGTTTGCATCGCTGGTGATCGCGTAATACGGTCCGTAGTTGAAAAAGTGCATCGCCCTGACTCCATGACCTAACTCCAGAAAGGCGCGCGCCTGGATCTCCCAAGGCGTCCGGCACAGAATGTTATAGATGCCATACTCCACGCCCGGCGCGCGGCAGGCGGCGCGCATCACATCGACGTAAAAGCCGTTCACCTGCCGCGTACGTGCCCAACCGCCCCAATCCTCATGCCACCCGTAAGTTAAGGCGCCCGACCCCAGAATCTCAAACCAATCCACGCTGCGCGAAACCAAATTGCCATCCAGCAGCTCGCAGGCGAAATTGACGGTTGTCGGCATGCCGGGCATATGTCGCTGCACACTGGCATGCCCTGCGCTCAGCATCTCCGTCATCAGATGATTCATGTACCGCCGGGTATAGTAATACGAGGCCTTCTGCAGCGCGTTGGTGCCTTCCGGGCTGTTGTTCAGCTTCAACCCGGCCCGCATGTCCGGCACCACCCCTTCCCGTTCCAGGAATGGCGCAAACCCGTTCTGGCAGGCCTCGCAGGCCGCGACATGAGTGAAATCAAAACCCGGTTCGTCCATCAGGTTAATGGCCGTCCAGCCCGAACGGTCCGGATGCTCGCGCGCAACGCCTGCGAACATCGCGTCGATACGCGCGTGATCGGGCTGGCCGAGACAGCCCGGGGCAGCCGTCATATGAAAATAAAAGTGCGACGGCCACTGCTTCGTGCCGCTTATCCCGATCAGGCGGAGCGCCTCGCGCTCATTCGCCACCGCCTGCGCAGTCGAACGCGTTTCGTTCAGCTTCATTCCGGTAAAAAACGGGAATGCCGTCGGCGGTTTGCCCGGCACCTGCGGCACCGCCTTAGCCATGGCCAATGAGGACGCGCTCCCCTCGTGTTCGGTCACCAGTCTGTACTCCGAAAGGTCAATCGCGAATTGATATCCATCGCCCGTGCCGCGCCGTACCTCGCGCCGAATGAGCCCTGCCTCAGACGATGTCTTTGAGAACATGACCTCGAAAGCCGCCTCGGTTTCTGGCGCGGCAAAAATGCGCATCGCATACAGGCTGATCTGGTTGAGTCCTCCATAGGCGAGATAAGGCGAAACATCCACCCACGGGCTTTCCTCGCCGGACGCCATGCGGATTCCGGGTTTGTCTTCGGCTCCGGCACCGATCCCGCGAAACATGCCCTTGCGGTTAATGTTCGCGTGATCGGTATACCACGGCTCAAACGGACGGCGTCCCCAGAAGTGAATGACGGCGGGCACCTTTTGTTCCGGCAGCATGCGCACCTTCAGATAGAACGGCGACAGATCGGTCACGCGCGGCTCGTAAGCCGCATCCGTTGTCACGACCAGCACGTCCAGGCAGCGCGTGCACGACGAGACCGGCACCGCGTGCAACTTTTCCACAGTGAGTTGCATCGGGCCAGCCACCGCCTCAAACTCCGCGACACTCCAGATCCAGCGCGCGTAGTTGTCCCCCCACTTTTTCGCGCCTTCAGGCGTGGATCGCGGCGAGCGCTCTTCTACACCCATCTCCGAACGTAGCACTTGTCGGCCTCCCTGATCGACGGTCAGCGCGAATCCTGAGCGGGCGCGGTGCGTGAGCATGTCCAAATGGCGGACCCACACGCGACATCTGCCTCCGGCCGGCAGCGACACCGTCATGGATGCTTTTCCCTGCTCACCGTTCTTGCCGCTCAGCATCTGTCCAAAGGGGCACCCCGTATACCACTCCTTGGCATCATGGTCCCGCACGCGCCAACCGCTGCCGCTCAGCGTCATCGTTTCGGCTTGCACCACCTGCGCACCCTGAGGCAGCGCGGCGCAAACAACCTGCGCCGTCATCAAGCAAACAGCCGCGCCGATCCAACCGCTATGCACCACGCTCATCATTGTGCTCCATTCCGTCAAGATTTCAACGGGAGCGGGCAGCGGACGTGCGCGGATTACGCAGATAGTAGAGGAAGCCGTCTTCCGCACCGCCGATGAAATCCGGAACGCCGTCGTCATTAAAGTCCACGACCGTCGGGCTCACATCGTGGCCTTCGATGTTTTTGATGTGGAGGTTCCCCATGTTCACAAAGATGAACCGTCCATCCTTGTCCTCAGTCTGTCGCCACCATTCGGCATTTTTGGAGTTGATCAGAATGTCCAGCCGCCCGTCGCTGTCCCAATCCGTGACACACAGCTTGCGGCGTCCGCTGCGCCCCGCGCGCCCGCTGTTGAACTGAAGCGGCTCGCCTTTTTCATTGCAGAAAACACGCTGCGGATGCAGCAGGACGCGCCGTCCGTCGCGCAGAGCCCGCTCAAAAAAGGCGAGAAAGCCTTCTTGATCCAGCATCACGAGATCCACCAGCCCGTCGCGGTTCCAGTCCACCGTGACCGGCGTCGTGCGCCACTGCGTGAGCAGGGCCTTGCCCTCGGGCCGCATCCACCCCCAAGCCAAGGCCGGCTGGTCACCCGCCCACTCGACCTCGACCGGTTGCGCAGCCGCCAGAGCCGGTGCCCGGCGCGTGCCGATATTGCGGTACCAGTGCACCTTGCCCAAGATCGAATTCGCCACGATATCCAGCCGTCCGTCCCCGTCCCAATCGCAGACGGTCTGCGTGGTGTAACCCCATTTCGCCTCGCACGGCCCCTGGATGCTGCCGTTCGGGCCCGCCATGACCCGCAGCACCTTTCCGCCTGCCTGAAGCCGCTTCGGCTCGGCCCAGACCGGTTGCTCCACGCCTTTTCCGCTCAGGTTTTCGACAAACGCGATATACCCGGCCGTATTGCCGCAGATGAGGTCCCAATCGCCGTCCCCGTCCCAATCGCACCCGAAGGGCGTCACCAGCGCGCCGAACTTCACGTCCTGCGCCGCCTGGCGGAAATAGCGCGGCTGACGGAAGCGGGGCATACGGGCCTTGCACAGCGTGCCGGTGTTTTCAATGAATGCCACGCGCCCGTCTTCATCGCCGCAGATCAGATCCAAGTCGCCGTCGCGATCCCAGTCGATGGCTGTGGGCGTGATCATCTGTAAATCCATCACCAGCGGACGGCCGTCGCTGCCCGTCAGACGGCGTCCCGCCGCATACGCAGGATGCGTGCGCGACCCGGTGTTCTCAAAATAGGTGAAGCCGTCCAGGAATTCGCCGCACAGCAGATCAAGGTCCCCGTCCCCGTCCCAGTCCGCGAAATTCGGCGACGGCCAGCCAAACACTTCGAGCGGCCGCCCCGCCGCCAGGACCGGCGCGTGCGGGGCGTAATCGGGCTGCAGCGTGGTGCCGCGGTTGCGCAGCCAATAGACCAGTCCGCGCAGTGGCCCGTTCGTCCAGACGCCTTCGGCGTTGTAGGCGTTGTCCCAGCCATACGCTTTCCAGTCGCCGACGCCGACGATCAGATCCTGCGCGCCGTCGCCGTCGTAATCCACATAGCGCCACATGTTGGCGCGCACGCCGTTCGTGTGGATATTCGCCTTGATGTTTTCGCCTTCGATCTTGACGCCCTGAGCGGTCCCGGTCTGCTTGAACATCGGGTACGTCGTCGCCGGCGTCAGGACACGCGGCTCGCCATCGACATCACTCACCTGCACGTTTGAAGGCGAACGGCTGAGACGGCGCGCGGCCTTGAAGACCGGCATGCGGGCTCCACCGTCCAGCCCGAGCATCCATGCGCGCGGCGCGGTGCGGCCGGTCGGATTCTCGAACGCATAAATCCCGTTGTACGGCTGATCCGGACACGACACCGCCAGATCGAGATCGCCGTCGTCATCCAAATCCATCGGCAGCGGCCACGCCCAGAGGCCGACGCCCAGGTCAACCGTGAGCCCCGGGTTGTTGTAGGGCAGCCGTTCGAGCGAGCCCTCGATCTCAAGCCCCAGCAGCAGCAGACTGCCGGCCCAGGTGCCCTGCGGTAATGACACGCGCTCACCGGTTTTGAGTTTGCGCGCATACACATGCAGTCGTGTGCGGCCTCCGTCGGTGTAACGGAAATTCACGCCTGCGACAGGTGACCACCCGGCATAGCGCTCATCCGGATTCGCAACCGTGCTCGCCATGTAGACCGTCGTGTCCTGGCGCGCCTCCACCGCCACGACCGCCGGCTCGCCGCCCGCGATTTGTGTATAGCGCCACGCGGACGTGCCGCGCGGCAGATCGTTCCACACATAATCACGATTGGCAAAAGCCTTCTTCCCGTTCGCCAGCGGCTGAAGCGTCCACCCCGTCCCGCTGATGAACAGCGCTTCCGTTTCCAACCGCTGCTCCGGTGCCGCAACCTCAGCAAAAGTCGT
This sequence comes from Kiritimatiellia bacterium, assembly GCA_017999015.1. Taxonomy (GTDB): domain Bacteria; phylum Verrucomicrobiota; class Kiritimatiellia; order RFP12; family UBA1067; genus DUPH01. Next base: position 7,222 of record JAGOBZ010000008.1, on the reverse strand, counting down.
TGCCACGCAGATCGCGACACCCATCGCCGCTTGAATCATCCGGTGCATGTCATCCCCTTTGGTTTTCGTTGTATTTGTCTGTACGAAAGAAGGCGGCCAGCAGAAAGCCGGTCAAAAAAATGGCCGTTGTGCCCAGCACGATCGACAGGTTTTGATGGATAGCCATAGGCAGCGGCCACGTCTTCTGCCACACGCTGGCCCACGCGATCACCAGCACACCCAGCACCACGCCGACGGCCGCCTCGGTGTTCCGCGCCTTTCGGCAGAAATACCCCAGAAGAAACAGGCCGAGCATGCCGCCGCTGAAGATGGATTGCATCGCCCACCAGGCATCGAGCGCGCTTTTTACACGCATCATCGCCAGGGCGCAGACGGCCCCCAGCACCGCCAGCCCCACGGTCGCCGCCTGCAACACGCGCAACGCGCGCAAGCCGCGCACCCCCGGGTCCACAAAGCGTTTGAAATAATCCTCGAGCACAATCGTCGCGCCGCTGTTGAGGCTGGTGGAGACCGTGCTCATGCCGGCCGCGAAAATCGCGGCGATCAAGAGACCCGTAATGCCGACCGGCAATCCTTTGACAATGAAAAAGGGCAGGATCTGATCGGGGCGCGCCGCGATCTCAGCCGGCAGCAGATCCGGTCGCGCCTGATAGTAGGCGAAGAGCGCGGTGCCGATCAGAAAAAACAGAAAGGAGACCGGCACATAGAGCAGCGAGCCGAACAGGGTCGAACGCACCGCGTCTCGGTGGTCGCGCGCCGTGATATACCGCTGGATGTAGTTCTGATCGATGCCATAGTTCTGCATGTTGATGAAAATCCCGTAGATCAGACAAACCCAGAAGGTCTCGCTGCCCCAGTCTGTCAGCGCCCCGCTGCCCAGGCTCATCTTTCCGGAGGATGTCGCGACCTCCCACGCCTGCCCGATCCCTTGCGGCATGGTGATGAGCAGCACTGCCAGGCAGAGCAGCGTGCCCGCGATCAGGACAATCCCTTGGACAGCGTCGGTCCAGATGACGGCCTGAATGCCGCCCATCGCGCAATAGAGCAGCGTGCCCACACCCGCCACGACAATCAGCAGCGGCACCGACCACCCCAGCAGCGCATTCATCGGCAGCGCCAGCAGATAGAGGATCGTGCCCATGCGCGCGACCTGCGTCACCAGATAGCAGAGCGACGCGTAGACGCGCGCCCAAGGCCCGAAGCGTGTCTCCAGGTAACTGTAGGCTGAGGCACTGTTCAGACTGCGGTACAGCGGCACGAAAAACCGCACCGCCATCCATGAGGCCACCGGAATCGACAGACTGAAAACAAAGGCGTTCCAGTTACCGGCATACGCCTTGGCCGGCAGCCCCAGAAAGCTGATGCTGCTGACGAACGTCGCAAAGATCGACATGCCCACCGCCCACGCCGGCAGGCGCCCGGCACCGGAGGTAAAGGCATCGGCCGCGTCGGCCGCGCCGCGCCGGAAATAGAACGAACAGCCAAACACGGTCACGCCGACCAGGTAGGCCACAAACACCAGAAGATCAATAAGCGGTAAGTTCATAGCGATGCGGACAACGACTCCTTCACTTCGTCAACATGCTCGCTTCCTTTTTCCTGAAGGCTAATACACCAGATTCCTGAAACCCCGCACGGTATGAAACGTGATCAAATTCCCGTCATGCGCGCTCTTGGCCCGACGGTCGCCGCTGCGCGACAGCACGTGCAGGTCGTCGCCATCGATCACCATAGAGGCGTAATGGCGGGCCTCGCGCGGCGTCTTTCCGGTGGCCACCAGTCCGGCGAAACACCAGTCCACCATGTTCTTGGAAAAATGAAGCTGCAGACGGTGGCGTTCGTTATTCGGCAGATTATAGCGGTCCTCCGGCAACAGCTCCGCGCGCGTCATGGAGTCGGTCGCCTGCGTGCTGAGCAGCCAGAAGAGCCGCGTCGGCTCGTCGTACAGCACATGAAAACGCATCTGACCGCCGGGGCATGGCAGAAAGAGCGCGGTCTTGCCGGACGGCACTTTTTCCAGCAGGGTCACCATGCTGCCGTCGGCCCGCTCCACCACTTTGGCGACCGCCGCGTAACCGGTGCCGCCGGTGTGCGCGCGCATCCAGAGATGAAAGGTCTTGCCGGAGGGATCATGCCAGAAGTGGCCGGGATCGGTGAACTGGATCACATTGGTTTCAAGCCAACCGATCGGCGCGCTGTTGCGGCGCGGCGCAGGCAGCGCCCCGCGCGGATAGGCGGAGTCATAGAACGGCACACCGAAAAAATCAAGGGCGGGATCTTTTTCGATGTTCGGGACGGTGTCGTGAAACGACAATTCCGAGGCGAACGTCCAGTTCTCACGATGCGTGAGGTCGGCGTCCAGCCTGCCGCGCAGCAGCACCGGCGCGAGTTCGCCGACCGGCCACGATTGGATCGCCTGCGTCACGCGCCGTTCCATGACCAGATAGATGCACCCGTTGGCGGTCCAGACGTTACACGCTGATTGGTGCCAGTGTTGCTTGTCGGTCAAACGGGCAGGCTCCGACCAGGTTTCACCGTTGTCGTCGGACCGCACCACCATCAGGTCCCCGGACTGCCCGAGCACATACAGCGCCGCGCCCGCCCTGAACGGACGCGCATGGCCGAACGGGAACGACGCGCGCTGCGCCCAACTCCTGCCGCGGTCGTCCGACACAAAGATTCGCCCGCGCGGCTCTCCTTTTTTCCAACCCGAACCGCCGAAATCCATGGTCGCCACCAGCCGGCCCTGTGCAGCGACGGCCAGTCCCGGCGTGTAGCAATACACATTCGAGGGCGAGTGCGATTCGCACACCACCACATAGTCGTCGGCCAGCGGTCTGACACGCCACGCCGTTTCCGCCCGCGTGCCGGCCGCGATGGCGGCGATACCGATCATGATCCATGCTCTCGCGCTGATGCCCATACCCGCACTCACTTTCGTTGCCCTGCTCTATTTCAGTTGCGATGCGTCAATGACCGCATGTTTGACGTTCGTCCGCTTCCAGGTGTAGGTGACATGCACACGCCCGTCCGCGGCCAGGATCACGGCGGGATACGAAAATTCTGCCGCCGGCGCGTCCTCAAGGACCAGCGCTTCTCGCCAGCGGAGCCCGTCCTCGGAAAGCATCACCGCCAGCGGAGTCCGGCCCTTCTCGACCGGGTTGCAGACCAGCAGATGCCGCCCGTCCTTGAGTGTCACCGCATCCGTCCCCGCGTTCGGATTCGGCACCTCCAGCAACGTCATCTCGCCCCATGTCCGTCCCATGTCCTTGGAAAAGATCGAGAATACCCGCCGTTCTTTTGTCCGCCCCACCATCTGCAGCAGGTTATGCGGATGCATCAAAAAACTGGGCTGGATCGCGTTGATGTGCCGTCCGTGCAGGTGGCCGGTCCGCGACCACGCCGCGCCTGCGCCGTCTATCGTCTCGACATGCACGAGCCACGGACCGAACTCCGTGCTGGCCCCGCACAGCACGCGTCCGTCGGGCAGTGCCAGCGGCTTGTTCTTGATCGGCCCGATCATGCCGTTCGGCAGCCGTTCCGGTTTGGACCATGTGCGCCCGTTGTCGCGCGAGACCATGCGTTCACCCCACCACCACGTGCAGTCCGGCCCGACCTTGAAGAACAGTGTCAACGCACCGTCTTTTGCGGCATGCAGCACCGGGTTCCAGCAGGGATGCCGCGTGCCGTCCGGCTGCACGCCGTTGGCCACCTCACGCGCGGGCAGCCACCGTCCGTTCTCCCGCCGCGCCAGCCAGACACCGACATCCGGATGCTTCTCGCGCGTGCCGCCGAACCACGCCGCAACCATCCCCTCCGAGGTTTCCGCAAGGGTCGATGCGTGACACTGCGGTGTCGGCAACGGAGCGCAGATAAACTCCGAAGAAACCAATGCCTCCGCACACGCAAGCCCGGCGGACGCACCTGCTACTGCCAAAACGATCTGAATGCGTTTCATCACTCACCCCCTCAATTTCTCTCACTTCAAGACGACACCTCAGCATGCTGCGGGCAAAAAAAGGGACCGGGGAAGCCCCGGCCCCGCAGTTCCCGCGCGAGATGCTATTTGAGCATCATGACCGTACCGCCCTGGCTCGTGAGGCGCACCTCCGTGGCAGTGCGGATGATCTTGTACTTGGCGGGGAAACCGCTGACCGCCGGCTTGTCGCCCGTAAAACCACCGTCGGCCTGCGCAATGACATAGGTGGGCACCGTCAGCTCCGCGTCCGTCGCAGGCACGACCACGACCTGCGAGAGATCCAACGTCCCCGTCGCGGTCAGGCAGTCGCTCGCCGCGCCGCTGACCGTCACTCGGTAAACCGATCCCTCGGCCAGCGTCACACCTTCCACAGTAAAACTACATGGCTCACGGTACCCTTTTTGGTCAAATACCGTCAACCCAAATAAGGCGGACGCCAGTAATCGGCTAGTGGCAGGGGAGTGCGAAGAGCATGCGTTTCTGGTGAAAAGGGGAGCAGGAAATCGGGAGCACGGGCTCATTTTGGAGCGCGGCGGCTTGCCGCCGCTTTGGAAAGCGGGAGCAAGCTTCCGCACTCCACAAACCGGTCGCAGCCCATCGTCCGTCTCCCCGCCGCCGCCCTCGCCCGACTGTGCTTCGCATCAAACACGCATTCGACTCGCGTATCCCTGCCACTAGCCGATTACCGGACGCCATCGGCAGACGTATAGGCGCCGGATGACATCAGGCAGGCCGGCACTTAATGTTGTTCACTTCTTGGTAGTAAAAATAGTGAAAAATATTTTTCGGAGGTATTGACATGCCGACATGAAAAAGTTCATACTGATGACATCAATTGCGGAACGGCTGATTTTTTCAACGTCCTAGGACTCTGGGTTTCGGTTCGTCGTGATGGAGGAGTTGCCTGAAACAGGGCAACAGGTGATTTTTTGAAGTGTGGAGGCTAGAAGCCTAGGTTCGTTATGACGCCAGCCCGTTGTTTTGAGGTTCAGCGTTCTCGCGTCCTTCTGACTCTTCCGGCATTCCACCGCAGACACTTTGGGACTGTCGCAGGTTTACGTTTGTGAACCGCGCAGGATAGGCGGGTTGCCTACGGAATCGTTTTTGGCCATGGGAAGCGGTTCCGCCAGACACAGAACAAACATGGCGTGAGTGAAGTACAGAAGGACAGAGACATGGACATCTATGTTGGCAATCTTGCCTATTCGACGAATGATGAGTCCCTGCGGAGCGCGTTTGCTGCGTACGGCGAGGTTGCTTCTGCGCGTGTCGTTTCCGACCGCATGACGGGCCGTTCCAAGGGTTTCGGCTTCGTCGAGATGCCTGACCGCACCCAAGCCCAGGCGGCGATCGACGGCCTGAACGGCCAGGATCTGGATGGCCGCACGCTGCGCGTGAACGAGTCGCAGCCGAAGCCGCGCGAAGAGCGTCGTGGCGGCGGCGGTGGCGGTGGCGGTTTCGGTGGCGGCGCTGGCGGCGGCTTCCGCGGCGGTCGTGGCGGTGGCGGCGGCGGTCGTGGCGGTGATCGCCGCGAATCCCGCGAGACCCGCTGGTAGCCCCAGCCTGCGTAATGTGATTTGACAGAGAGGCCGACCCCTGTTCGGGGCCGGCCTCTTTGTTTTCACTTGCCCGGCTCCTCGCCCTGCGCGGCAGCCACGCCATCCCCGCACGACACGCTCATCGAAACCCCGTGCCAGGCGCCTGGCCCCGCCATGCCGGAGGCGCCGTCCAGCCACGCCAGATGCAGATCTTCGCCGTGCAGGAACACGTTGCCCGGCCGCGTGCCGGTCCACCGCAGATCCGCCAGCCGAACCGTCACGCCGCCCGCGCACGCGATGCGGATATCATCGGGCAGTCGCAGCGGATCTGCCGCCTTCGCCGTTTCGCAGGTGCGCGCCTTGCCGCTGCCCGCCTCGCGCGACAGGATGACGCCCGCCGCATCGCTGAAAACCGCACGCGCCGCCCCGTCAAACGTCGTGCGTTGCGAAAGGAACGCGCGGCCCGCAGCCGGCACCGTGGTGCTTTGGAACGCCGTGAAGCGGCGGAACGCAGGGCCGTCACCTAAGGTGAACACGCTGCAGAACCTCACCGGGTGCCCCATTTTGTCAAAGCGGCCAAAGCCCCGCATCTCGCCCGTGACACTCAGGCGCACGCTGTTGGCTTCCGCCGGTTCGAGGCGCACGCTGACCTCCACGTCGTTCTCTTGCGCCATGCGCTCGCCGTCGCGCGCGAACCCCTTGTCGGTATACAGGCCGTCCGTCCGCACGACCGCCTGCCATTCCTCGCCGTCGCGCCGCCAGAGCCCGGCAAGCGTGCCGGTGCGGCTGAGCCGCGTGCGGTAGTGTGCATTCTCAAACTGCCAACCGCCGCCGACCGCGGTCAAACGAGGATCGCCGCTGCCTGGACATGCCGCGTCGCGCTGGCGCGCGTCGCGGATCCGGAAGCGCACTTCGTCCACGCCCGCTGTCGCGCCGTGCGCATCGCCGCGCCACATCACCGCCACGTTCAAACCGTGCCGGTCGCCTACGCGCTCCAGCAGCCGTACCGAGGATGGCAGCCGCGCGGGATCAAAGGTGATCGAGAGGTCGCGCCCGTCGGGCAGCCGCACACCCACGCGGGCGTGCGCACCATCCAATCCGAAGGGATGCCGACTCGAATCCCACAGCACGGCCCCGCCCTGCGGCAGCCGGTAGATCGGACCGGCAACCCCCTGCATCGCCATTCCCGGATGACGCACGCGGAACGGGCTCTCAAAGCGGCCTTCCGCCGTATCGGCATACCAGGCGCGTGCCTCGTCGAGCGCGATCACCAGCGCCGCCTCAACCGGCGCGCCGCCGTCCGGCCACGCGGCCTGGACGTCCACGCCCCCATCCGTTTCGCGCTGCCGCAACGTAAGCGTGCGCCCCTGCCAGACGTACTCGGCGTCCACGCCGTCCGCCACAGCCGTCAACCGGGCAGGAACCGCCGCTGCCTTGCCCCAGCCGGCCGGCAGCGCCACGTCCATGCGCAACGGCGTCTCACGCCACCACCCGGTGCGCCAGGCGCACGCCCACCCGGTCTTGGCATCAGCCACCAGCGGACCGACCCGCAGCGTCGCGCCGGCCTTACGCGAGGCAACGGCAGGCTTCGGCAGCGCCTCTTCCAACATCCGTGCACACGACGGCAGCGGCGCGCTTTCCAGCCGCAGAACCGTGTAGCCGAACGCCGGCAGCGACACCTCGCAGACGCCGCCGCGCAGGGCCA
>JAGOBZ010000272.1 GCA_017999015.1 Kiritimatiellia bacterium | reverse complement strand
GTTCAGGCACACCGAGCCGTGCTGCTGGCCGTCGCCGCGATCGGCGGCGACGGCCAGCAGCACGGCTCGGTGTGCCTGAACGGCCGCTTTGAACCCGCGCTGGATGCGTTGTCTCCCGACCGTGGATTGGCAGGGCAGCTCGCTCCCGCGCTGGCCCGTCCGACGAGCCCCATCTGGATGGACAGTTCGACCGCCGCCGCCTGCAGAGACCTGACCGCACGTTTCGGCGGGCGCCTTCAGGCCGATACCGGCTCGCCGGCGATCGAGCGCTTCACCGGTCCGCAGATCCGCAAGTTCGCCCTGTCGGAGCCCGGGCGGTATGCGCAGACCGTGCGCATCCATCTGGTGAGCTCCTTCCTCTGCTCGGTGCTGATCGGGCGCGACGCGCCGATTGACAGCGGCGACGGTGCCGGCATGAATCTGCTTAACCTGCGCACGCTGACATGGGATGACGAGATCGCCGCCTTCACCGCTCCGGATCTGCCCGAAAAACTCCCGCGCGTCGGCAACGGCATCGCCGGAGGGCTGCACGCCTATTTCGCCAAGTACGGGCTGAAGCCGGGCCTTCCGGTCGCCGTCTGGACGGGCGACAATCCCGCGAGCCTGGTCGGCACCGGTGCCTGGCGCGCGGGTGTCGCGGTGGTGAGTCTGGGCACGAGCGACACTTTTTTCGCCGCGCTCGACGCCTTCCGCACCGACCCTGCCGGCTGCGGCCATGTGTTCGGCAATCCGGCGGGCGGCTTCATGAGCCTCGCCTGTTTCAAAAACGGGTCGCTGGCGCGAGACCGCGTGCGGCAAGAGGCTGGCGCATCGTGGGACTTTTTCGACAACGCGGCGTTCGCGCTCACGCCGCCCGGCAACGGCGGACGTCTGGCCTTGCCGTGGTTTGCCCCGGAGATCACGCCGCCGGTGATGACACCCGGGCTGCGCTCAAACTTCCCGTTCTCCGAGGCCGTGCCGGAGGTGCGCATCCGGGCGGTGGTGGAGGCGCAAGCCTTGGCGTTGCGCAGCCATGCGGAGTGGATCGGGCGCTTCGATGTGCTGCGCGTCACGGGCGGGGCCTCGCGCAGTGCGGGCATCCGGCAGACGCTGGCCGATGTTTTCCAGGCGCGCGTGGAGAGCAGCGCGGTGGCCGATTCAGCGGCGCTGGGCAGCGCCCTGCTGGCCGCGCATGCGGACGGCGTGCCCCTGACAGAGACAACGGCTCGCTTCTGTCCCGCTACCGACGTGTGCCTGCCGCGCACCGAGACCGCCGCCACATACGACCGCCTCCTGCCGATCATTCGCGAGTTGGAACTGTCCCCCGCCGATCGGTAAAAAACCTCTGCCTCTCTGCGCCTCTGCGTTAAACCAGCCGCTTTAGCGAACTACTTGCGTTCAACGTCCGGGCGCAACACGACGAAACCGGGCAACCCGCGGATGCCGAAGGCGTCGAGCATCTCTTTGGCCGGACTCCGCTCCGGCCGTTCGGCCTGCACCTTGACCACCACGTAGCGTGCGAGCCGCTGTTTGACCCGCTCTTCCTTGAAGGTGGTCTTCTCCATGACCGCGCAGTTCTTGCACCAGGTGGCCCAAAAATCGACAAAGAGCGGCTTGCCATCGCGCCGCGCCTGATCGACCTTGGCGTCCCATGCCGCGCGGTCGCCGGCCGTGATCGAGCCGTCGTGCGCCACATGAGCAGACGGCAGGAAGCCGACCGCCGCCAGATACAGGTAGTAAACCGCCAGCAGTGCCAGCAGCACGCCAAACACTTGTTTGACGCGCACCATCCACATGCCGGGGCTGGGCAGCACCGAGAGGCCCGCGCCGGCGAAGGGCCAGGGTAGCGCCATGCCGAGGCCCAGCACAAACGGCAGGAACTGCGCGCCGCGCGCGCCACCGGCGTAGAGCGAGCCGGCCAGCAGCAGCACGGCCAGCACCACCGGAGCGACGCACGCGCCGGCCAACAGCGCCGAAAGGGCGCCCGCCGAGAAGGCCGCCAGCGCGCCCTGCCGCGCGCCGCCGCTGTTCTTCGGCGTCACGAAGCGCGCGAAGTCGATCACGAACACATCAAAGAGCGCCAGCGTCAGCGCCACAAAGATCAGGCCGATCGTGAGGCTGAACCAGGGCGACGCCTGCAGTGCGCCGAAAAAAAGACCGCTGCGCAGGATGATCCAGCCCAAGCCGCCGTAGACCAGCACGATGCCCGCACCGTAGGCCGCGCCGAGACCGAAACCGCGGCCGCGCGTGCCGGCACCGGCGCCGAGGATCGCCAGGTTGATCGGGATCATCGGCAGCACGCAGGGCGTGAGGTTGAGCAGCACGCCGCCGAGCAGCACCAGCAGAAGCGTCAGCAGCAAGCCGTGCGCATGAAAAAAAGCGACTGGATCGCTCAGAAAGCCGGCCAGCCCTGCGCGCGACGCGCCGGCAGCAGCCTTTTGGCCGTCGGCCTGATCCAGAAACGCGAGAAACTCGCCGGCCTTCATATAACCGCCGCCCGCGGTCATCGCGAAGCCGCGCGTCCACGCGTCGGCCGCTTCCGACACAAGCGGGGCGGCGTCCGCCGCCTCGGGCGCCGCGACAAAGCGGCCGGACGCCGCATCGTAACGCAAGACATGGGTCTCCGGCATGAAGCACACCGCATCGTCGCAGCCCTGATAGGCGACCGTCAACGTGGTGCCGTCGCGCAGGGGCGCAACGCGCCAGAGCGATTCGAAGGTATGCGCATAGACGCCGACCTGCTGCGCGGGGTTGATCGGATCGGGCTTCTGCTCGGGCGCAGGCACTTTCAGCGGCGCGGCAGAGACCTTGAACGATTCGGCGTAAAGCAAGTGGTTGGACGGCACGTTCAGCGTGATCCGCACGTCAGCCTGCTCGTCCGCGAGTGTCAGGCGTTCGACCTTCAGGCCGAACGGCGATTGCGCACAGGCGGCCGCGGCCGCGAACGCGCACGCCAGCGGCGCGACTCCGCAAAGGATGCGTCGGGACCAACCAGTCAGGGCGTGCGGATTCATCAGGAATTCCTTTATGCGCGTTGTGCGACCTCCGCCAGCGCGCGGCCGGCGGCACGGCAGGCTTCCAGCGTTGCGGCATCCGGCGCGAAGCGGCAGGCGAGCGGCTCGCGCACCGGTTTCATCTGCATCGCCTCCAGGTAACGCGCGGCCTCTTCGGAGCCTTTCGCGGCCCAGCCGTGCGAACCGAACGCGAAGCCGGCCTTACCCAGCGGCTTGAGCCCGCGCAGGTAGGTCAGCGTCGCCGCCATGCGCGGCATGATCCCCATGTTGAGCGTGGCGGAGCCCGCAGCGAAGGCCGCGCAGTCCATCACCTCGGTGACAATCTGCGTGTCATGCGTCGCGTCCACATTGATGAGCTTGACCTCGACCGGCAGCTCTTGGGCGCCCGCCGCCACGGCCTCGGCCATGGCGCGCGTGCTGCCCCACATGCTGCAATAGGCGATCACGACCTTGCGGGCGGGCTTGCAGACCATCCACGCCTGATACGCGGCGAGGATCGTGTCGAAATGGCTGCGCCAGATCACGCCGTGGCTCGGGGCTACCATCTTGAGCGTCAAGCCGCCCAAGCGCGCGAGCGCTGCGGCCACCGGCCGGCCGTAGGGCAGCACGATGTTGGCGTAATACGTCTTCGCCTCCTGCATCACCTCGCACAGATCCGACTCATCGTCAAAGCGGAACCCCGACGCGTAATGCTGGCCGAAGGCGTCCATCGAGAAGAGGATGCCCTCATCGACCAGATAGGTGACCATCGACTCAGGCCAATGAACCATTGGTGTGTCGAAGAACTGGAGCGTCCGGCGGCCCAACGCGAGCGTTTCGGTATCCGCGACCACCTGAACCTTCCAGTCGCGGGTGTCATAATGGCGGTCCAGCGCGTCCTTGCACTTGGCGTTGCAGAGCAGCGTCGCGTTGGGGCAGGCGCGCATCACGGCCGGCAGGCCGCCCGAATGGTCCGGCTCGGCATGGTTGCAGACGATGTAATCAACCTTCTCCAGCGGCACGTGCGACTGGATCTGCTCCAGCAGCGCTGCGGCATACGGCGCTTTGACCGCATCGATCAGCGCCGTTTTTTCATCCACCACCAGATAAGCGTTGTAGGTCGAGCCCCGTCCGGTCTTGTACCCGTGAAAATCGCGCACCGCCCAATCGATGTAACCGACCCAAAAAACGTTGTCCGTCAAAGTCGTGTTCATGAGACTCTCTTTCTCCCGCTCAAAAAAAGTGATAGCCCAGCATAACTTTTTAAGTGTCTGGATGCCACCTCAAAAAAGCGCACGGGTGCGATTCAGTTTTGTTGAAACTGAATCGCACCCAAGGAGGAATTAGGAGTTAGGAATTAGGAATTGAATACGAAACCACCCCCAAACAGGGCTATTTCTGAACGCTTATAACCGCCTTGCCTTCAGGGCGTAAAAACTCCTAACTCCTAACTCCTAAATCCTCCTTGTTTCTAAGGGCCTCATCTGCCATACTTATCACACCTTTTCTTTAGGGGGCGACTGGTTTCGACGGGGCAGTCGAAATTCCAGTGGCGCGCCGAGGACTCCTGTTGGCCTCGTAAAAAAACAGGAAAAAACCTAAATGCGAACGATAACTTCGCTCTCGCTGCCTAATTAATTAGGCACGACGCGGAACCGCCGATGTCTGCTGAGCGGGGAAGCGACGACTAGCAGATCCTGCCGGGGGCCGAGCAGCCGGGCGCCCGTGTCTTGACGAATCGTGGTTACTGGTCTTCAGGTGAGCCTGTCTGCCGGCATTCCTGTTGACGAGACTTAAAGACAGAACACGCGCGTAGAAACTGGGAGGACACTGTTTCGGACGGGAGTTCGATTCTCCCCGCCTCCAC
>JAGOBZ010000271.1 GCA_017999015.1 Kiritimatiellia bacterium | reverse complement strand
AGCCGGGGCAAAGCCATACGAACAAAAATGCCTTCTTTCATCCAGACTTTAACTGTCGGCCACGGAATTGAACCGTGTCAGTGGCAGGCAGGAACAGTTTGCCAGTCGCGGGCTTTACCGCCGGTCAGGAATCCCCGGCATTTCAGCCGGGTCACCTTGCCCCGAAGACACTCGTTTGGGAGAAAGTGTAGTCCTTTCCGGTCGGCTTGGCAATTCCCGATTGTCGGTCGCGATTCAGTTGGGTGTTAAAACTCCTGAATCCTGACTCCTCCCTATGGGAGCGGCTTCAATCTGTTGAAACCGCTCCCGAGAGATTCCTCTTGTCACCCACAGCGGATTCTCTTACGCTTGACTCAACGGTGTATGGCGTAACTTTCACTCAGATGGCAAAACGACAATGAAGCACTTCCTCCTTGTGGCTGGGCTGGCCGGCTTGACGGCCTGCATGTTTGCGGAACGCGCGTGTGCGCAGAGCGGCGGCATGGTGCCGTTGCCGAGGCAGGTGGGCGACACCGGGCTCGAGATCACGGCTGACAAGTTCGAGGTCGATCAAAAGAGCGGCTGGACCACCGCCACGGGCAACGTGCGCATCAAGACCGGCGAGCACGAGATGAGCGCCGACCGTATGCGTCTGCATCAGGTGAAGGGCGATGTCCAGGCGCGCGGCAACGTGGTGCTGCGCCAGCGCGGGTTCGGCGCGTGGACCGGCGACTACATTGAGTACAACTACAAGACAGGCAAGGGCCTCACCGGCCTCGGCGAATTGCAGGCCGGTGTCTTCCACATCGGCGCGAAGGAGGTGACGCGACGCGAGGATGGGCGGTTTGACGCCCGCTACGCCGAAATCACCACCTGCACCAACGGCCCGGGGCACCGCCACTGGCGCATGACCGGTCATGCGCGATACAAGGATAACGACTATGTCGAGATCTTCGATGCCGTGCCGTGGCTCTTCGGCGTGCCGTTCGCCTACCTGCCCTATTGGTTCCGCGACCTCGACACGCACTACGGCTTCCGGCTGGTGCCCGGTTACACCTCGCGCTGGGGCGCCTACCTGCTGGGCGGCTATGTCTACAATATTTACGAATCGCCGCACGAGGCCGGCCCCAAACTGGACGGCACTACGCACCTCGACTACCGCACCCTGCGCGGTGTGGCCGTCGGCCAGAACCTGCGCTGGGACCTCAAGGAACGCGGACGAGGCAAGCTGGAAACGTACTACGCCTGGGATCAGGATCCGCCCGACGACCGGCGCGACATGAACTGGATGTCCGACATGGACGACGAGCGTTACCGCTTCCGCCTCTTCCATGAGGCCGATCTCACACCGCGCGACCAGTTCATCCTGCGCGGCACGGTCAACAGCGACTCCGAGATGCGCCACGATTTCTTCGAAAACGAGAATCGCGGCGAGAGTACGCCGATGAACTTTGTCTCGCTGGAACACCGCGAGCACACCTGGGCCGCCGGCGCGGTGGTGAGCGGCCCCCTCAACGATTTCTATGCCGGCGTGGCGCGCCTGCCCGAAGGCTGGCTGAACATCGTCCCTCAACCGCTCTTTGGCACCGGCCTGAATTACGAAAGCCAGACACGCGCCGGCATGCTCAACCGCGATGCCGCACGCTATGAGCGCGCCCTGCCGGACTTCATGTACTATCCGGGCTCTTGGGCCGACTACAATCTCACGCGCGCGGACACCGCACACCGCGTCACCGCACCGATGAAAATCGGCGACGCGCTCAGCGTCGTGCCGCGTGCCGGATACCGCGCCACCTGGTACTCGGACGCCGAATTTGACAGCAACGTCAGCCGCCACTCCGCCGACCTCGGCATCGAGGCTTCAACGCGCGCGACCGCCGACCTCGCCAACGGTTACCGTCATGTCGTTGAGCCCTATCTCGACTACAGTTACCAGCCCACACATTTCGATCTGGATAACGGACGCGCCTACAGCTTTGACCGTTTCGACCGCTCGATCGAGTGGTTCGACCAATTCGGCATGGACGGCACGTGGCTCCCCTACGACTGGCATGGCGTGCGGCCCGGCATCCGCAATCTGTTGCAGGCGCACGACGAAAAAGGACGCATGCGCACCGTGCTCGACTGGGATGTCTACACCGCCTTCCAATTCGAGGGTGACGGCCCGCTCGACGAGGAGGGCCTGCGCATGGCCGGCAGCCGGCTGCTCGTCACACCGAACGACGCGCTCGACATCAAGGCACAGGGCGAATGGGACATCGAGGAGGAAACGTTCGCCTACGTCGATCTGAGCGCGTTCTACAAGCTCAATGAGAAGATCCGTTTCGGCGGCGGCTATCTCGCGCGCGACCATCAGTTGTACGACTACGACGTCTCGCCGGTCATGCAGTGGAACCGGATCAAGGAGAACCTGCTGTACGGCGGCCTCACGCACGATGTCAATGACACCTGGTCGTGGAGCGTTTACACGCGCTACGACCTGCGCTACAATGACTTGGACGAGGTGGGCGGCTATGTCCAGTATAGCCTCGACTGCCTGGTCTTCCAGATCCGCGCGGCGTATGTCAACGATTTCGAGCGCATCGACCGCGTCAGCGAACGTGAAGACGACTTCCGCATCGCCATCATGATGTGGTTGCGTGCGCAAAACCGCACGCCGGACGACGAGTGGCTGACCTGGTAAGGAGAATTTAGGAATTAGGAGTTAGGAGCTTCAACATCCACAACTCCTAAATCCACAACTCCTAAATCCTAATTCCTAAATTCTAATTTTCGTTTGAGTGCAGGCCGCCTGAGCCGGCACCGAACTCGATGTTGGCGCGTTCAGGGTCGCTCGGCAACGCCTTGGAACAGCTCCAGATGCAGGCGCCGCAGTGAATGCACTTTTCGCGGTCGAATTCGGGCGTTCCGCCCTCCTCACCCGGCATCAGGGCCTGCGCGGAGCAGATCTCGATGCAGGTGCGCTCTGTGCAGGAGGCGCAGAGCGCAGGATCGGCGAAGGTCACGTGATCGGCGAACCCCGCCGCAGCCTGCACCTTGCCGCCTTTGAAGAGCGCGTCTTGGTGCGACATCAGCAGCGTGCCGTCATACGGGATCTCGGGCCAGCCCGCCAGCGTCATCACCGTGTCGTGAAGCGGTTGGCGCGCCTTGGCGCAGGTCTCGACCGCCTCGCTGAGCGCGGCGGGCGCGATGCGTTCGCCGTAGACGCTCGCCAGCGTCGGGATGCGCTGCGAAGGCGGAACGGATTCAACCGAGAGGTTGAGCATGCCGCGAGTCATGCCGGTCATGCCGGTGCCCATCATGCCAAGCATGAAGCCTTTGCCAAAGCCGTCGCGCGCTTTTCTGGCGGCCTGCAGCTCGGCGTCGAGCGGGTCTTGGCGGCGCCGCCGCACATAGGCGCTCGTCAAGGTCGCCTTTGTGAACGATTCGTCGCGTTTGAGCAGGTCGATCACCCCCTCAGCCAGCAGCACGCCGCTGCGCCACGCCTCGTCCACGCCTGAATTGGTGAGCACGTTGGTCGTGCCGGAGCCCTCGCCGATGCGGGCGAAGCCGTCGCCGACCAGATACGGCTCGCCGCGCGCACCGGACTCCTGCAGCGACTTCGCCCCCCAGGAACGCAGCGTGCCGCCCTGGAGGTAGCGCCACAGATACGGATGCTGCATCCAATGCTGCAGATAGCGGTAGGTGGTGCGGATCGGGTTGTCCATCCACGAAGGCACGAAGACTCCGAGCGACGCGGTACGGTCGGGATAGACGTACAGGAAGCCGAAAATCTCCGGTTCCGGAAAACCCAGCGTATGCAAGACCGTGCCGGGCTTGAGATCGCAGGAGGCGGGCAGTTCGACCACCGCCTTCATGCCCACGGCCCAATCATGCTGGTGGTGCCCTTCCGGCAGTCCGAAGTGGCGGTCCAGCTTGCGGCCGACCGCGCCGACCGGACCGTCGCCCACCACCGTCAGCCGCGCACGGATGTCCATGCCCGGCATATAGGCCGCTTCGGGTGCGCCCTTCTTGTCGACGCCCTGGTCCGCCAGCCGCACGCCGACGACCGCGTCGCCCTCCAGCAGCGGGGCGCTGACCGGCGTGCCCGGCCAGATCTGTACCAGGCCGGAGCCCATGAGCTGCGTGCCACACCACGACATGAAGGCACCCATCGACATCACCACGCCCGGCTCCTTGCACAGGAAGGGCGGTATCCACGGCAGTTCGGTGGCCGAGGGCGCCGCGCGCATGGCGAACTGGCCGTGTTTAAAGATCCCGTCCATGAAGCGCGTGCCCGCGCTGCGGCGGCTCGCGCCAACGGTATCGAAAAGATAGGCGACCGCTTCATGGCTGACCTCAGCCGCGTTAGGGACCTCTTTCGCCAGATCAACATCGGGGAAAGAGGCGCGGATATGGCGGCCTTTGGTGACGATGCCGGAGACGCCGAACCCGATGTCGTCAGCGCGTTCGTAGCACATCACCTGCAACGGCATGCCCGGCATCACCTTGCTCTCAAAGGCGGGCGTTCCGTCTGGCTTCATCATGGCTCGGCTCAGGGTGGTCAAAAATCCGGCCGTGGCGGGGCCGAACCCCACACACACGATATCGGCTTCCATCGATTGTCTCTCAGCGGTCATGGATTGTCCTTCTCTAGGCACTTTCTGTCATCCCTCATTTGGCGGTTATCATACAAGGCGACAATAAACCCTGTCAATGCAGACGCAAAATGCGGCAACCATCGCCGAAAAATGCTATGCCGTAATCGGCTAGTGACAGAGGTAGTGGCAGGTTTGGTGCGAGTGGAATCGGAGTGATGGCATGCCAGTGCGCTGGCCTCGCGGGTTGCGGGCCGTGAGTGATGACTCTCGTTCCGGTCATCCCGCA
>JAGOBZ010000270.1 GCA_017999015.1 Kiritimatiellia bacterium | reverse complement strand
ATTTGAGAAGGTGAGAATTTGAGAATCGGAGAATATACGGATTCGGGAATCTGCAAAAGGTAGACGGGTTGATGGGTCAGACGGTGGAAATGGACAGCGGTCTGCTCGCCTTTGGCGCGGGCGCTCATGACCTGCTCATCGAGAACGCGGTGGACGGGACGCCGCTGGTGCTGGTGCCCGATGGCGAGTTTCTGGTGGGCGATGAGAAGTTTCCGGTGCGTCTGCCGGCGTATTACCTCGCGCTGCACCCGGTGACCAATGCGCAGTACAAGCGTTTCCTGGATGCGACGGGCCACCGTCTGCCGGATAAAGCGGACTATGGCGGCACGCCGGTGTGTGAAGGCAGTGCAATCCCTGTGGAGAAGGCGGAACATCCTGTGGTTTGGGTGAGTTGGGAGGATGCGCAGGCGTACTGCGACTGGGCAGGGCTGCGTTTGCCGACGGAACTGGAATGGGAGAAAGGCTCGCGAGGCGTGGACGGGCGGGAGTACCCGTGGGGCAACGAATGGGATGCCAACAAGTGCCGGAACTCCGTGAACAGAGGCAGCGAGACGACGTGCGGGGTGTGGTCGTATGGGGAGGGATGCAGTCCCTGGGGTCTGTATCAGATGTCGGGGAACGTTTGGGAATGGTGCGCGGACTGGTATGAGAGCGGGGCGTATGGGGGCTATAAGCGGGGCGATTTGACGCCGCCAACGGGCTGCGGCGCTCGGGTGTTGCGGGGCGGGTCGTGGCTCAGCAGCGTCACGGGCTACTTCCGCTGCGCGCGCCGCAACTACTACGTCCCGTCACTGCGCGACGACCACATCGGCTTTCGGTGCGCCAGGACGGTGGAGAGTTCAGAATTTGAGAAGGTGAGAATTTGAGAATCGGAGAATATACGGATTCGGGAATCTGCGAGATGGAGACGGGTTGATGGGTCAGACGGTGGAAATGGACAGCGGTCTGCTCGCCTTTGGCGCGGGCGCTCATGACTTGGTCATCGAAAACGAGAAGGACGGGACGCTGCTGGTGCTGGTGCCCGAGGGCGAGTTTCTGGTGGGCTATGAGAAGTTTCCGGTGCGTCTGTCCGCATATTACCTTGCGCTGCACCCGGTGACGAACGCGCAATACCAGCGTTTCGTGGATGCGACGGGCCACCGTCCGCCGGATAAAGCGGACTATGGCGGCACGCCGGTGTGGGAAGGCAGTGCATTCCCTGTGGAGAAGGCGGAACATCCTGTGGTTTGCGTGAGTTGGGAGGATGCGCGGGCGTACTGCGACTGGGCGGGATTGCGGCTGCCATCCGAGTTGGAATGGGAGAAGGGTGCGCGGGGCGTGGATGGGCGGGAGTACCCGTGGGGCAACGACTGGGACGAGGGCAAATGCCGCGACTCCTACAATAAGGGCAGTGAAACGACGTGCGGGGTGTGGTCGTATCCGGCGGGGTGCGGCCCGACGGAGCGCCGCGGCTTCGTCAGCTTTCGCTGCGCCAGGACGATTTTATGATTACCCTTTGCACTTTGTCCCTTTTACCCTTTGCGCCGCGAGCGGAGCGAGCGGCCGGAATTTTTTCCGCGCCATCGGTGGGGTCAGCGGTCAGCGGTCAGCGGTCAGGTGATGCGATGAAAAGGTATGGGAGTCTGTTCGAGGAGGTCTGCTCTTTCGAGGACTTTGTAACGGCGGCATATCAAGCGCCGCGAGAAATGTGCCGTGTTATGGTGTACCTGCGCCGCTATGGCGGCATGGGAGGTCACAGGTCATGGAACAGCGATTGATTGACCGTTACGCGAAGCGTCTGCAAAGCCGGATGCCGTTGTTTGGGCGGCAGTGGCGGCGCAAGGCCTGCGAGGCCTTGGCGGCGGACGGAGGGCCGGAGGCGGTGCCGCTGCTGCTGAGCGCGCTGGCGTCGGAGGACCCGCAGGTCCGGGCCATCGCGGAGGCGGGGCTGCGGCAGTTGCGCCGCCTCGACGCGGTGGACGCGCTGTGCGAGGCGGCCATCCGCGACCCGGCGGGGCAGGCGGCGCGTTTGTGCGTGCAGACGGGGAAACGCCCTTCGCGCACGGAGCGGGCGTGCCTGTTTCTGTTCGTGACGAAACAACTGGACGCGTACTTCCAGGAGGACTACCAGTTCCAGAACCTGCGCATGGAATACGACCAGGCCGACGAGACGGTGCGCGAGCACGTGATGGCCGTGATCCGCACCGGCGACCGGCGCTGCCAGGAGTTCCTGGGCGTGGGGCGGCACCTGCACGAGTGCACGGACGCGCAGATTCAGGGCGCGCTCGAGGCCGCGCTGCGCCGGCGCAACTGGCCGTGGCTGTTCAAGGCGCTGCTGCAACTTCCGATGAAGCACGGTTACCCGCTGATTGAGCATTTCCGGAAGTCCGGCTGGCAGCCGGAAGACCCGCGCGAGCGCAGCCTGTTCGCGCAGACGCTCGAACACGCCGCGGGCCAGGCCGTCGCCAAGCGCAAGGAGGCGGACGCGACCAGTTCCGTCTTCGAGCGCTGGCTCGCCGCCGCGCCGGAAGGGGACGTAGACGCGCTGCTGGAGAAACTGAAGACCGCGACGCCGCCGGAGGGCGTCGGCATCGTCGCGGCGCTGGCGCCGCAGTGCCTCCCCGACGGCCCGGCGTCGAACACCGTGCGCGCGCACCCGCACTGGCTGGTGCGCATGGCGGGCTACGCCACGGGGCTGTGCCGGGGCGGCCTGGCTCAGGACGGCGTCAAGGACGACAACTACTGGATTTGCGCGCTGAACGATGCGGGCGCGCTGCTCGACCTGTGGCCGCTGCACGCGACGCCCGCGCACCTGGAAGAACTCGACGCGGCGCCGCGCGAGGCTTGGACCGGCCAGTTCGGCGCGGTGCGCAAGGTGCTGCGCGGTTTGATCGCGCACCGCATGGACGCAGTGGATGTCGAAGACGTCGTGGTCGAGGCGCCCGAGGACGCGGTGGAAGTGGAAGAGGCCTGACAACCGGCGCGACGCCGGGGGAGACGCGTTATGAGCAAGCGGGAACGGAAGGGCGGTTTTCTGGCGCGGTGCGCGGCGGCGCTGCTGCGTCGCGGGTCCGGGCCGCTGCCCGAGACCGAGGCGGGCTGGCTGGCGCGCGTTGCGTCGCTCGAGATGGACCTGCGCGAGCGGGACGAGCGCATACGCAAGATGCAGGCCGAACACGGGCATCTGGAGACGGCGCGGCAGCGGGCGGAGACGGACGCGGGCGCGGACGCGCTGGCGCGGCTGTTCAAGCGGCTCGCGGGGCCTTTGTCGAACCTGGCCACGCTCGAGGCGCTGGCGCGGTCGGGCCGGCCGGTGGACGCGGCGGACCTGCTGGGCCTGTTCGACGGGGTCGTCAAGGAACTGCGGCGCGCGGGCCTGGAGCAGGTCGGCGCCGTGGGCGAGGAGGCGGGCTTCGACGCGGCGGCGCACCAGCGGATGAGCGGCGGCACTGTGCACCAGGGCGCGCCCATCGTGGTGGAAATCCCCGGCTACCGGCTGGGCGAAACGGTGCTGCTGAAGGCCATGGTCCGGTCGAAGGAGGACTGAGGTATGGGACGGGTGTCCGTCGATTTTGGCACGTGCAACACCGTGATAGCCCGTTACAACGAGGCGGCGCAGCGGGCGGAAAGCATCGAGATACCGGATATCACGACGCCGTATGAATGGCAGGCCCGGCCCGGCGAGGCGAGGCATGTGGTCCACGTGACGCCCTCGCTCATCCACTACGCGGCCGACGCGACGCTCATCGGCAAGCAGGTGTCGGAGCGCGGGCTGGCCGAGCACCCGGACACGTTCCGCTGGATGAAGCGGGACATCGCGCGGCGAATCCAAGCGCGCAAACGAATCCGGGACGGCTTCAAAAGCGCGGCGGACGCGGGCGCGGATTTTCTGTCGACCTTGCTGCGCTACGCGGGCGACCGCGTCTCCTTCGCGCACGACGAGTTCACGTTCACGCACCCGGTCGAGGCGTTTGAGGATTTCCAGGACTGGCTGCTGCGCGTGACGGAATCGCTGGGCATACAGCGGCCGCGGCTGCAGGACGAACCGACGGCCTGCGTCTTCGGCTACATGGGCATGGCGCGCCGGGAGGACCGTTTTGTCGTGTTCGACTTCGGCGGCGGCACGCTCGACGTGTCCGCCGTGCGCCTGGAACTCGAACCGGACCAGGACCCCAAGGCCGTGCAGCTTGGCGCGTCGGGCGAGGAACTCGGCGGCATGGACATCGACCACTGGCTGCTCGAGGACTTCTGCGAACGGCACGGTTTGAACGGGGCCGCGCGCGGCGAACTCGGGACGGTCATTCTCCGGCAGGCCGAGGCCGCGAAGATCAAGCTCTCCGATGCCGCCGAGCCGGATGCAACCATAACCGTCGTCAACAAGTACGGGGACCGGCCCCGGGTGCATACGACGGCGTATACGGCGTGCTGCCCCGCGTGCGCCTGGCGCAGGTCGCCCTGTCCCGTTGTTGTGCGCAAAGGAGACCTCTGTCCCGGCTGCGGTTTCGGCGCGCAGGTGTCCTGCGGGGACACCGGCGGGGCCTGTCTCGGCTGCATCCTGAACCGGCGGCAATTCGCGCCCCGCGTTCGCGAGACGGTGAACCGCGCGCTCATGAATGCCGCGGCCAAGTACCAGATGCTCCTGGAACACGTGACGCGCGTGCTGGTCACGGGCGGGACCAGCCTGGCGCCGCAAGTGCGGCGTCTGCTGGTAGAGATGTTCGGCGACCGCGCGTTCCAGGACCGGCCCTTCGACGCGGTCGCGCGCGGCGCGTGCCAGGGCGTAGTGACGCCGCACTTGAAGCACGATTACTCCCTCCTTGTTTATAACCGCGCGACGAAACAGAACGAGTTCAGGCTGCTTTTTGAGAAGGGCACGGAGTACC
>JAGOBZ010000269.1 GCA_017999015.1 Kiritimatiellia bacterium | reverse complement strand
TCACGCCGCCTGCCACCGGTTTCTACACGCTGGAGGTCAACGTCGGCGCCAATGCCTTCACCTTGCTCGAAGCCAGCGTGCCGGTGGCGTTCGACACCTCCAAGAAAGCGGCGGGCCTAATCGCCAGCACCGGCAGCCTCTACGCCGCAGTACCCAAGGGAACGGGCGTCTTCGCCTTCGGCGTGAGCGGCGAAGGCGAAGGCGAGGGCGTCAAGGCCACGGTGCGCGATCCGTCCGGCCGCGCGCTCTGGAGCCGCGACGTGATCACGCAGCCCGAGCGCTTCACCGCGACCGGCGGCGAGGGCGCGGCGGGCGGGCTCTGGCAGATCACGCTCGAACTGCCGGCGCGCGGCGGTTTCGAGGATTTCCGTGTCGAGGCGCTGGGCATCCCGCCCTATCTCTTCCTGCACCCTGACCGCTACTGGACCTTCTGATTACGTTTACGGTGTTGCGGACACGGCAGAGCTGCGGTATGATGACGGGCATTTGATGGTTCCCCTGAAAGGTCGGCCGGGTGGCCGGCGCAGGGGGCGCGAGGTGTTGCCCGTCATGATTCGCCTTCAGATTTCCTGCGCGTGCGCCGTGTGCGTCCTGCTGGCGTCCGGTTGCGGTTCAGACTCCGGACAAAGCGCACTGCGCCGCGGCATGGCTGCCTTCGGAGAGAAGAACTATCCCGAAGCGATCGCCTGTCTGACGCAGGCTTCGCAGCGAATCGCTGACTCGCCGGACCTCTACTATCACCTCGGCTGCGCCCATCTGCTCAAAGGTGAGCTGGATCCGGCTGCCGCCGCCTTCCAGGCCGCGTTCGAACTGGATCCGAAACACGGCGAAACCCTCGCCGGACTCGGCCAGCTCGCCTACTACACCAAAGAACTGCCCAAGGCCCAGACCTTCTTCCGCCAGGCGCTGGAGGCCGAGACCGCCAGCGGCGAGTCTCGTGCCAGTATCCTCACCGGCCTGGCGCTGACCGAAGCCGCGCTCCGTCACGACGACCAGGCGCGCCTCTGCCTGCTGCGCGCCCAGCAGTCCAGCCGGCGCTATGCGCCCGCGTTCTATAACCTCGGCGCCCTCTACCTGAACGCCTACTCGATGCGCGAAGAGGCGCTTGATCAGTTCGAACTCTTCGTGCGTCTCGCCGACGCCGCCAACCCCTACCAGGAAAAAGCGCGCAAACAGATCTCGCGCCTGCGCGCAGCGCTGGATCGTGCCAAAGCCGAGGAACTCGATGCCCTGCGCCGCGACCCCGACCTCGCCGCCCGTCGCCTGCACGAAGGGATCGACGCCCAGTGCGCGCGCCAGTTCACCAAGGCGCTCAAATGTTACCGCGACGCGCTGGCCGCCGACCCGCTGACCTTCAACGCCGCTTTCGGCCTGGGCAAACTCTACCGCGACCTGAAACAGCCGGCCGAAGCGCTGGAAGCCTTCAAACGCGCCGCTGTGATCAACCCCGCCCATCAGGACAGCCAGCTCCAGGCCGCCGCCCTGGCGATACAGCTCAAACGTTACGACGAAGCCGAGCGCATTCTTGACCTCGCCATCGCCCGCTCTCCCTTCACCCCTGAGAGCGCCGACCTTATGGCCCGCATCCGCCACGCGCAGGGGCGTTACGCCGAGGCGCGCGCCTACGGCCAGTTCTATCTCTCACTGTTGCTCCCCGAAGACCAAGGGCGAGCCGCCTACGAAAAGTGGGTCAACGCGCTGCCGAAATAAGTCAGGAGCCGCCTATGCCCGCCTTCATAGCCCAGATGAGTCTGCTGGATTATCTGGCGTTCGGTGCCGTCGCCTGGCTGGTGATCCGCGGCTTCCTGCGCGGCTGTTCCGGCGAGGTCAGCGGACTGGTCGGGCTGCTCGCCGCCGCCGCGCTCGGCTACTTCGGCTTCGCGCCGGTCGAGCGCACCGTGCTGGCCGCCAAGCTGCTCGCAGCCAATCCCTACGCCGCGCGGCTGATCGCCTTCATGCTGATCCTCGTGGCCTGTTTCTCGGTCTGGCTTTTGATCGGCCGTCTGCTGAAAGAGGCGCTGCAACTGGTCGTGCGCCAGCCCTTCGACGCATTGCTCGGCGGCGTCATCGGCGGCTTCAAAGCCTTTGTCGCAATCGCTGCGCTCTGCACACTCGGCCTGCTCAGCCCGAGCGAGGCCGACCGCACCCGCCTGAAGGATCACTCGCTCACCGTCAAAAAAATCGCCCCGTTACTCCACCGCATCACCACGCCCGCTCAGGGTTCGCCGAATGAGGCGTTCAACCCGAAGCGCAAGCTGGAGTGACGCCGCCTATGGAGAACGTGCCCCGCGACCGGATGGATGACGCCGAGCTCATGCTGCGCGTGCGCGGCCAGGATGACGAGGCCGCCTTCGCTCTGTTGGTGTCTCGCCACCAGAAATCCCTGCTGAACTTTTTCGCCCGTTCCGGCGTTCAATACGACAGCGAGGACTTGGTGCAGCAGACCTTCCTCCGGCTCTACCGCTACCGGCAGCGCTATGTGGCGACCGCTAAGTTCACGACCTTCCTCTTCCTGCTGGCCCGGCAGGTGTGGATCGATGAGCTTCGGCGCCGCCAGCGCCGCGAAAGGCTGATCGAACGGCTGGTGGTAGAGCCGCATGAAGAATTTACCGCGCCCGCCGATCCCAGCGCCGGCGTGGCGGGCGATCTCGATCTCGCGCGCGCCTTGGCGGCCCTGCCCGAGGGCCTGCGCCAGGTCGTCGAGCTGGCGGTCTATCAGGAGCTGCCCTATGCCGAGGTGGCTGCGATCCTGGGGATCCCGGTCGGCACTGTGAAGTCGCGGATGTTCAACGCGCTCGCCAAGCTGCGCGCGCTGCTGGGGGAAGAGAGAGGAGACACGCCATGAACCTGCACACCCATCTGAGCGAACTGCCTGACGCCGAGGCCACCGCCTTCCGTACGCTGGTCGCGCGCCTGCACACCCTCCCCCTGCGCGAGCCCTCTCCCCTGCTCGCCTCCCGCATCCTCGCCTCCGTCGCCTCCGAGCGCGCCCGGAACCCGAAACCCGAAACCAGAAACCAAAAACCAGAAACCAGAAACCCGCCCCCCTGGCGATGGGCCGCTGCTGCTCTAGCTGCCGGCCTGCTGGTCGCGGCCACCCTCTTCAACCGCCCGGACGCACCGGCGGCCGCCGCCGACGATCCGGCCGCTTGGCTCGCCGCCTGCCAAGAGGCGGACGGCTCATGGCAACCCGCGCGCCACGGCGGCGACCCGGCCTACCGCCCGGCCCTGACCGCCCTGGCCGCGCTCGCCCTGGCGCGCGACCCGGCCGCCCGCTTCAACGCCGGCGTGCGGCGCGCGTGCAACGCGCTGGCCGCGCTCCAGACCCCCGACGGTGCCTTTGGCGGCGAGGGCCGCGTCCATGCCTACAACCAGGCGATCGCCACCTACGCGCTGGCCACGCTCGCCCCGCAAGGCGCCTCTCCCGCCGCCGCGCTCGAGCGCGCCGTGGCGTGCAGCCGTGCCGCACAAAGTGCCGAGGGCGGCTGGGACTACGAACCCGACTCCGCGGGTAACACCGCTGTCACCGCCTGGCAGGTCCGGGCGCTGGCCGCCGCCGCCGCGCAGGGGGTCGCTCAGGCGAACGTCCCGCTCCGCAAAGGGTTGCGTTGGCTGAGAAGCGCCGCGCGCGACGAGGGAGGGGTGTCCTACCATCCGGGTGCCCCGGGCCGTTCGGAGAGCCTCTCGGCCCTGGCCGCCCACACGCTGATGACCTCCGGAAAGCATTTTGACGGGCTCCCTGCCCTGGGACGCCGCCTCGCGGCCAGCCTGAAGGCGGCGAGCGACGGGGCCGACTGCTACCGCGACTATGCCAGGGTCATGGCCTTTGAATCGGCCGGCGAGACCGCGCGCGCCGAGGCCGTGCGCGCTGACATGCGCCTCCGGCGCCGGACCGGTGCGCCAGACCCGTGGGAACCGGTCGGCGGCGCGCTCTACACCTGCGCCTTCACGGCGCTGGCCGCGCGCCAGTGAGCCATTGCATGTCTGGTGGCTGGACGAGCAGACGCTTGTCCCTCCCGCCTTAGCGGGCGCACTTCCCGCCTCCCGCCTCCTTCTTCCTTTCTCCTTCTTCCATCTCCGCCTTGCGCGTGAGCGCCCGGGCGCGGCGCCGCGCGAGTGTCTGGTGAACCACGAGTCCGCCCAGCACAACGGCGGCGATCAGCGCCACGCGCAGACGCGGCTGACGCAGATAAGGCAGGATGCGGTCACCGATGAAGGCGCCCAGCCAGAGAAAAAGCAGCGACTGCACAAGCGAGGCCGCGCTGAGCAGCGCCAGAAAGCGCGGGAACGGGTAGCGCACCGCCCCGGCCGCGCTGTAGGCCACCGTGCGGGCGCCCGGCAGAAAGCGCGAAAGCAGCACGGTTTTGACCGCGTGGCCTGCGAACACCTCCTCCATCCACGAGAGCCGGGCGGCATCCACCCAGCGGCGGCTGAGCAAGAACTGTGTGGCGTAACGTCCTATCAGATAAAGACCTAGGTCGCCGGAGATCCCGCCGAAAAACATGCCGGTCAGCGCCACCCAGGCCCCCATGTGGCCGGCCGCCACGAGCAGACCCACTCCGCAGCGGGCGGCATCCTCCAGAAAACAGGTGCCGACCGCCACCAGCAGGCCTTGCAGCCAGAGGTGGTCCGCCAGATGTTCGCAAAGCTGAAGAAAGGTCGCTTCGTTCACGATGGGGGCTGATTCTGCCAGATTCTCCCGTCCGACGCAAGCAGGGCCCCGGGCAGTTAGGACCCAGTTAGGAATTAGGAGTTAGGAGTTCCAACGCCTTCGATGTCCTAAAAGTCCACAACTTGAGAGTTGTAAGTTAGGTTTCTTGTTCACTCACGAACCCACCGCGCAGCAAGCCAACTCCTAACTCCTAATTCCTAACTCCTAAC
>JAGOBZ010000007.1 GCA_017999015.1 Kiritimatiellia bacterium | reverse complement strand
CGGCAGGGGCCACTCGAACGCCCCCACCGACGGCGCTCCCGACACGGTCTCCAGCGCCACGCACGGAACGCCTGCAGCGCGCAGCTCGGCAATCGCCTCGCGAACCTCGCCGGCATGACGCCAAGCCACCAGCCGCTCGGTGCCCAGCGCCGCGCGTGCGGTCTGCGGCTGATCCGGCGGCGGCGTGTAGCCGCACAGCAGCAGCTCGCGCACTCCGAAACACTCGGCGGTGCGGAAGAGCCCGCCGACATTGAAGGCCGAACGGATCGAATCCGCGACAACCGTCAGCGGCAGCGGCGGAGACGACGGCTCCTCCCCGGGCGGAAGGTCGGCATCCAGAATCTCCACGTCAGTGATCCTGAGGCGCGCGACCGCGCGCTCGACCGGCACCCGCGCGCAGTCGAGCTGGCGCGGCGTGAGGCCCGGCGTCAGCAGACGCGCCAGACCGGCCAGGCGCGGCAGCGCGCGTTGCTCCGCCAGCCAGAGGCGGCAGGTCTCGCGTTCGCGCTCGCGCTCCGCCTCGTCCTGCCAGGCACGCTCCAAGACACGCAACCGTTCGAGTGCCTCACGCCAAACCCGTTCCTCGCCAGCAGTCAGATGGCCAGTGCCCCGCATGACTCATTTGCCCTGCGGCGTACCCTTGACCTTGAGCGGGACCGCGTAGAAACCCTTCGAGGCGGTCACAAAGAGCGTGTCCTTTTTCGGGCCGCCGATGCAGACGTTGGCGCTCCACCCTTCGGGAATTTTGATCACACCCAAAAAGGCACCCGCTTTGTCGTAGACATAAACACCCTCTTTGTTGGTCAGGTAAAGCCGGCCGTCGGCATCGAGCGTCATGCCGTCCGACCCCATCTCGCAGAAAAGCCGTTTGCCGGCCAGCGCACCGTCGGGCCGGATCTCATAGGCAAAGACCTTCTTCGCCCTGATGTCAGCCACGTAGAGCTGCTTGCCGTCCGGCGTACCGACAATCCCATTCGGCTGTTGCAGATCCTCGGTCACACGGCGCGGCGTGCCGCCCTTGGGCAAAAAATACACCTGCTGGGTGCCCTGCGGCGCATCCGCATGCGTCCACCACGGGCGCTTGTAAAACGGATCCGTGAAATAACAGCCGCCGCCCTGCGGACAGGCCCACACGTCGTTCGGGCCGTTCAAGGCCTTGTCGTCGTACGCCTTCGCCAGCACCGTCACAGCGCCGTCCGGTGTGACCGACCACAGCTCCATCTTCTCATCGGCGCAGACCAGCAGATTGCCGTTCGGCGCGAAGCACATGCCGTTGGCCCGCCCGGCCGGATCCATGAACGTGCGCAGCCCCTGCTCACGCGACCAGCGCAGGATCTTATTGTTCGGCTGATCCACAAAGAAAACTTCGCCGGCCGCGTTGACGGTCGCCCCTTCCGTGAACTTGAATCCATCCGCCAGCTTTTCCGCCACCGTGCCGGGCGCGAGCACGTCGTCCAGCCCCGCCGCCGCCGCGCACGCGGCCACCACGCCCGATACCAGCCCGACCAAACCCAGTTTCATGACTTGCCCTTTCTTGGCTCACCTGTCCACCCGCAGGATTGGCTGCCAGTTTACCGTTTCATGACCACGCTGGCAACGTCCCTCATCATAGAGTCCGTAATCGGCTAGTGACAGGGGGTATGCGAGTCGGGCGCGTGTTCGATACGAAGCACAGTCGGGAGCGCGGGCGTCCCCGCCCGCTCTGTGATAGTCCGCACGCAAGCCAGATACGCCCCCGGTAGGGCGGTCTCGCCGAGACCGCCGAGACCGCCGCGGACGCCTCGGCGAGGCGTCCCTACCAGAAGCGGTTTTGCGTTACCGTCATGACCGCTCAACCTATTATTGCACGGCACGTTGTTGCGGGCGGGGACGCCCGCGCTCCCGTCTCGCCATCCTCCCTTTCATCAGAAACGCACGATCTTCGCATACCCCTGTCGCTAGCCGATTACATAGAGTCCCCGTTCGCCGCCTTTTGTGGTACTGTTGTGCCGATCCTTTATAAAACGGAGGCAGGCGATGGGAAGAAAAGCGACGCTGGGATTGTTTTGTTTACTGACGGCAGGCTTATGCCGGGCGGCGACGGTGGCGGAAGCCGAGCGGGCGATCCCCGTCTGGCAAGAGGTCGATGTCGTGGTGGTCGGCGGCTCGTGCGGTGCCGTGGCGGCGGCGCAGGCGGCCGCGCAGGCCGGCGCCAAAGTCTTTCTGGCCGCGCCGCGGCCGTATCTGGGCGACGACATCGCCGGCTGCCTGCGGCTCTGGCTCGAAGACGGTGAAACCCCCGAATCGCCCCTCGCCCGATCCATCTACGTTCCCAGCGAAGCGCGCCTGCCCTTTTCATACACGGCCGACGCGCCCAGCGGCGGCAAACACAAGGATAACGGCGGTATGCTGTGCGACGGCCTGTCCGACGACGTACAGCACCACACGGTTGAGTTCGCGGGCGATGTGGCGATCACGGCGGACCTGGGCAGCGTGCAGGCCGTAGACAGCGTGGAAGTGATCGCGTTCAAGCGCGCAGGTGATTTCGAGACGAGGGCGGTCCACATGTCGGTCAGTGCGGATGGCCGGTCGTGGAGTGCGGCGATTCCCCTCACCGTTCAGCCGACGGGGGACACCGAAAACAAGGTGCGCTATGCAGCGGCGTTGGACCGGGCTGTGCGCGCGGTCAAAGTGGCGGTGAAGATCAAGCCCGGCGCCAAACGTCAGTTGGTGAGCGAGCTGGCCGTCATGGCGAAGGGCGCCGGCGTGACGGTGGTCACGCCGACGCCGCTGCGTGTGAAGCGGGCGCTGGATCAGGCGCTGTTGGAGAGCGGCGCGGCCTATCTGACCAGCGCGTACGCGACGGACCTGCTGCGCGACGCGTCGGGGAACCCGGCGGGCATCGTGATGGCAAACCGCAGCGGACGTCAGGCCGTCGTGGCGAAGGTCATCGTCGACGCCACCGAGCGCGCGACGGTGGCGCGCCTGGCGGGTGCCGCCTTTGCGCCCTATCCGGCCGGGCCGCAGCGTTTCACACGGGTGGTGATCGCCGGCGCGGCGCCGGCTGCGGACGGCATGACCGTGCACCTTCTTCCGGGCACGTACGACGCACCCGTCACCCTGGGCGGCTACAAGGTCAAGGCAGAACGCGTGCCGGGGCGCGCGTACGCATGCGCCCTGACGATCCCGATGCGCGACGGCTCCTGCCGCGCATTCGCCGAAGCCGAGCAGGTGGCGCGTGACCGGACGTTTGTGCCGTCGCTTTTGGAAGGCGCGGACACGCTCTTTCAAATCCCGCCCGATCCGGTGAAGGCCGCCGCTCCGCTCGCCAGCACGTGGCCGGGCGCGGCGAAGATCGACCTCGGCTGTTTCCGGCCCGCCGGCGTGACACGGGTGTACGTGCTGGGCGGATGCGCGGACATGCCGCGCGATGCTGCAGAGCGGCTGCTGCGGCCGCTGGCTCTGATGACGGCCGGCGAGCGCGTGGGCACGGCGGCCGCGGCCGAGGCCCTGACCTTGCCGCGACCGGACGGCGTGTCGCTCAGGGGCTCGGCCGGAGCGGCTGTCGCGGCGGGCGAGGTGCGGGAGTCACTCAATGGCCCGCGCCCCTTTCTGAGCGGGCTGCCGACCGTTCCGTCCGCGCGCGCGGCGCTGCCGGTGCTCGGCGAGTACGACGTCGTGGTGGTCGGCGGCGGCACGGCGGGCGCGCCTGCGGGTATCAGCGCCGGGCGGCAGGGCGCCAAGACGCTGTTGATTGAGCATCTATACGGGCTTGGCGGCGTGGGCACGCTCGGCATGATCGGCAAATACTGGTACGGCAACGCGTGCGGCTTCACCGCCGAGCACGACCGAGGCGTCACGGAGCTGGGCGCGGCGGTGCATGTGGTGGGCAAGTCCGAATGGTGGCGCCGCGAGAACCGCAGGGCCGGCACAGAAATCTGGTTCGGCGCAATGGGCTGCGGGGCGCTGGTGCAGGACGGCCGCGTGACCGGCGTGGTGGTTGCGACGCCGTTCGGGCGCGGCGTGGTGCTCGCCCGGAGCGTCGTCGACGCGACCGGCAACGCCGAGGTCGCGGCCGCGGCGGGTGCGCCCTGCGTGTTTGTGGGCGCGGAGGAGCTGGCCGTGCAGGGCGTGGGGCTCTCGCCGCGCAAGCTGGGTGCGAGCTACATCAACTCCGACTTCGGCTACGTGAACGACTGCGACGCCGCAGACCTGTGGCTCTTCGGCGTGCGCGGACGCGCGGGCGCCGGAAACGTATGGGACGTTTCGCAGCTCGTCGAAAGCCGCGAGCGGCAGCGCATCGTGGGCGACTGCTGGGTGACGCCGCTGGACATCCTCAACGGACGGACGTTCCCCGACACCATCGCGCAGGCGCGCAGCAATTTCGACAGCCACGGCTACTCGGTGGCGGAGATCTGCTACGTGAGTGAGCCGATCTCCGAGAAAGGCGCCCACGCACGCAGTATCTTCTCGGCCAATGTGCCGTACCGGGCGCTGCTGCCCCAAGGGATCGAAGGCCTGATGGTGGTCGGTATCGGTATCAGCGCGCATCGCGACGCGATGCCGATCCTGCGCATGCAGCCGGATGTCCAGAACATGGGCTATGTGGCGGGCGTGGCCGGCGCAACGGCCGCACGCGAGGGAAAAACGTTCCGGACGATCGACATCCAAGCCCTGCAGCGGCACCTGGTGGCCATCGGCAACCTGCCGCAGGAGGTTCTGGGATGGCGCGACAACGCCTTCGTCGATGCCGAGCGTCTGGCCGTGGCGGTCAAGGAGCTGGGCGACGGCTACAAGGGCGTGAGCCTCGTGCTGGCGCAGTGGACGCACGCGCAGCCGCTGATGCGCCAAGCGTATGCTTCGGCGCGCACGCACGCGGAGCGGCTGGTTTACGCACACGTGCTGGGCATCATGGGCGACGCGGCCGGCGCGGAGACGCTGGCGGCAGTGGTGTCCGGAAGGCAGCCCGGGCTGGGCCTGAGCATCGCCGGCGAGAGTGCATTCGGGCGGCGCATGAGCGAGGCGGACAGCCTCATCGTGGCGCTGGGACGCACGAAAGACGCGCGCGCGCTGGCACCGCTGCTCACGGAGGTCGCCAAGCTGGACGCCTCATCGCCGTTCACACGCATCCGCGCCGTGACGCTGGCCCTGGAGGCGCTGGGCGATCCGGCCGCAGCGCGACCGCTCGCCGCGTTGCTGGCGAAACCGGGCATCGGCGGGCACGCGATGGTCCATGTGCCCGACATCTCGCCGGCAGGCGGCTTCGGCGCCGGCAGCGGCAACGAGCGTACCCTCTGCCTGCGTGAGCTGGCGGTGGCGCGCGCCCTCTTCCGGTGCGGCGATTGTGACGGCGCTGCCGAGCGCGTGTTGCGGAAATACACCAAAGATCTGCGCGGCGTCTACGCCCTGCATGCAACCGAGGTTCTGAAGCGCGATTAGCGCGCAATCAAAAATGTGAATCCGCCGTCACCCGAAAGAGCCCTCACAGCGTCACAGTCAGGGTGCTTCCCGAACCGGCCAGTGTAACGGGCCGTGACGCGGTCTTGTCGCCCTGCGTCACCGTGATGACATAATCGCCGAAAAAGCCGCGCGTGCGCGCCGTGCCGTCCGCACCCGCCGTGACCGTTTCGTCTGTCCACCACGCCCGGGTCACCAAGTCCAGCCACGCCTGGCCGGCCGGCTTGAGCGACCAATCGCTGCGGTAGTAGGCGCCGTTGGGGCGCCAGTGCGATTTCTCCCAGAACCCCCATGTCAGCAGCGCGGCTACGGCGGGGTGGCTGAACGCGACCGTCAGGAAATCGCGCGTGAAGTCGGCCTGAAGCTGCTCGTCCTGGGTGTCGATGTCGTGCTCGGTGATCGAAATCGCGAGACCGAGCGCGGCGAAGCGGTCGAGGATCGCGAGCATGCGCTCGGGCGGCGTGGGCGTGCCGCCGAAGTGCGCCTGCATGCCGAGCCCGTTGATCGGTGCGCCGCCCTGCTTGAGGAAGCGCAAGGTCCGCTCGAAGTGGTCCTGGTGCGCCCGGTCCATACCGCCGCCGGACAGAATGGCATAGTCGTTGAGGTAGAGGTTGACCTGCGGGTCGTGTTGGCGGGCCAGTTTGAACCAGGCGATCATCTCCTCGTCACCGAGCACCTTCATCAGATCGTGGTTGGTGTACGGCTCGTTGATGACATCCCAGTCGATCAGTCGGCCTTTCAGGGTCGACACCTCGTGCGCGATGTGCGCGTTGATGCGCGCGCGCAGTTTGTCAGGATCATCCTTGAGCGCCTGCAGGTCGCGGGGCGTGTTCTTCCAGGAGGGCCACACCAGGCAATGGCCGCGCACGTCAATCCGCCGTTCGCGCAACCAGTCGAGCGCCCGCAGGATACGCGCATGATGGGCCGGGTTGTCCCAACTGCCCCACTTGAGATCGTTCTCAAACACGACGCGCGAAAAGTGCTTCTCGATGACCGCGCGATACGCCTCGCCGTCGGCATCCTGCCGCAGAATGCCCTTCACGGTCACGGCCGAGCCCCAGCCGAACGCATGACGCTGCATGGCCACCGCCACCTTGGCGCCGGGCACCGGCCGTCCCGCGCCGTCGGTCACGCGCACCGTGAGATCACCCTTGCGGTACCGCTCGATACGCGCCGCGGCCGCAGCGCGCCAAGGCGCGTCCAACGCCTGCCCCGCATAGGCGATGCGCGTGCGCGGCAGGCGCGCGAGATCATAGCCGGTCCCGAAGGCGTAGAGCGCGACATCCGCGATCTCGACGCGCTGCGCCATGACGCCCAGATGGAAGCCCGCGCTGGCCTGGCCGGCCGCATAGGAGTCGAGCGCCTTGAACGGCAAGAAGATTTCCTGCCACGTGCGGCCCAGCGTGACGCCGCAGCTCAGCGATTTGTCATGCGGCGGCCCAGCCTTCTCAAAAATCGCATGGATCTGTCCTTCGCCGCTTTCGGTGCGCGCCTCCAGTGTGCGCGCAAAAAAACGCATCCAGAGCGCCTCGCCCTTTTCGATGCGACGCGTCGTGCGGAACTGAAACTGAACCGCCCAAGGATGATCAGGCTGCGCGCGGATCTCGCAGCGGAGCGCCTCGGAAAAAGGCTGCCCCGCAACTTTTACGCGCGTCAGGGTCCCATGATCGGTCCGGGTCTCCGCGCGCAGCGACGCGATGGCGTTCTCTTGAATCGCGGGCACGCCGCCCTCAGGCACTGCGGCAATCAAGCTCCCGGCGGCCAGGAACGTCAGACTCAACAGTTTCCGTTTCATTCGCTTCTCCTCATGCGGCCTGAAAGCGGCTGCCGTCGGGCAACGGCATGTCCAGCAGGTCAGCCAGCGCGCGCACCAGTTCGGTTTCATCCTCGGTCAGCGCGCCGTCGGCGCGCATCACAAACGAGCAGGCGGTCAGCAGCTCGCCTTTAAAGAGCGGCGCAAGGCCGTCGAGCCGCTGCACGGCCGCGTCCCAATCGGCCAACGTGCAAGCGCGGCGTGCCGGCATCGGCAGCCGGCCGACCCCGAAGGAGGCCGCGCGCGCGGCACCTTCGCGCCAGGCCGTCTCAGCGGCGGCGTCATCGTGCGGCTGGCCCAGATAGGCCATCACGCCCAGAACGGTTGCGGCCTCGGCCTGCACCCGCACGGGCGGCAGCGGCTTGCCATAAAAGCCGCGCACCGCACCCGCCGGCCGCAGCGCGCGCTGCATGCGTCCGAGCAGCAAGGCTTCAAACAGCGAGCGCTCGCGGTCCGCGTCCGCCAGGTCGCGGGCCAGCGCCAGACAGGTGGCACGACCGGCCGGCGCGCGCTGCCTGACCCCCTCAACCGCCAGATCCAGCACTTGGCGTCGTGCGCTGCGGTCCATGCCTTGCAGCGCGTCGCGCCAGCGTTCGGCGACCGCCGCCAGCGCGGTCGCCTCCGCGACGGCGATCCGGCTGCGCTGCCGCTGGCGGACGTCTTCGTCCCCGCTCAGCAGCAGCCCGTAGAGCGCGGCGGCGGCGTCTTCGGGGCGCGCCAGCGTTTCGCGCAGGCCCGGCTCAAGCGCGGGCAGCGCGCGGGCCGCCGCCGAAACTTCTTGATCGCCACCGGCCTGCACACGCGGCGCGTCCAAACCGGCGGCTGCGGCCATCGTGACCGGCACGGCGGGCGCGGCCGCACCATCATGCGGCGCCGTGCGCCAGGGCGTGAAATCGCCCGCGAAACCGGGGTCCAACTGGCGGATGCGCGCCAGCAGCGGCGGATGCGAGGCGAAAAGGCTGCTCAGCGATGCGCCGGGCGAAAAGAGCAGGTGCGCGAGTTCGCTGCGGTTGGCGCACCGCATCGCGCTGCCGAAACTCGATGCGCCGATCCGCTTGAGCGCGCCGGCCAGCCCCGACGGGTTGCGCGTGAACTGCACGGCCGAGGAATCCGCCAGAAACTCGCGCTGGCGCGACACCGAAGCCTGGATCAGCCGCGCGAAAAAGACCCCGGCGCTGCCGATCACCCAGAGCGCCAAGCCGGAGAGGAATGCGATGAGCAGGATGCCGCCGCCGCTGTTTTTCTTGTTGCCCGACACGCGCATGAAACGCAGCGCCATCATCAACTGCCGTCCCAGGATCGAGGTCACCAGAATCCCGAAGAGGACACCCAACAGCCAACTGTTGAGGCGCATATCGCCGTTCTTGATGTGGCTGAATTCATGCGCGACCACGCCGTGCAACTCTTCGCGCGTCAGCCGTTCCAGCGCACCGCGCGTCACGGCAACCGCCGCATCGTGCAGCGAGAAACCGGCCGCAAACGCGTTGATGCTCGGCTCCTGCTCCAGCACAAAGACACGCGGCACCGGCACGCCCGAAGCCAGCGCCACCTCTTCCACGATATTGAGCAGGCGCCGTTCCAGAAACCCGTCGACACGGCCGGGCGCGATCTCGCGGCCGCCGGCCGAGCGCGCCACCGCCGCCCCGCCCTCGGCCAGCGACGCCCGCCGGTAAAGCGTGCCGCCCCCGATGACCGCCGCGCTCACCCCGGCGGTCACCAGCAGCCAGAACGGGTCCCATGCAAACACTTGAATACCGGTGCGCCCGCAGCCAGACATCTCCTGCGACTCGTCACGCGCGGACTCCGTCACGAGCGCCACGATTGCGCGCGAGGCGAGATAGAAGGCGCACACGATCAGAACCACGGCCGCCGCGTAATACACGAGCAGCACGCGCGTCCGGCGGCGGGCGGCTTCCTGTCGGGCAAAGAAGGTCATGGCCGTTCAATCAGAAGCGCACCTGCGGCGCCTGCCGCTCGGCGGCCGACTCAAGCTCCAGCGGCTGCGCCGCCGCGAAGTTGAACAACGCGGCGATCAGCGAGGCGGGAAACACTTCGCGGCGGATGTTGTACGCCATGACCTCGTCGTTGTAGGCCTGGCGCGCGAAGGCGATGCGGTTCTCGGTGGAGGCGATCTCCTCCTGAAGCTGCATCATGTTCTGGTTGGCCTTGAGGTCGGGATATTGCTCCACCACCACCATCAAGCGGTCGAGCACGCCGCGCAGCGCGCCTTCGGCGCCGGCCAGCGCGCGCATGGCCGAGGCGTCGGCCGGCGCCGCGGCTGCCGCCTTGGCTGCGGCCGCCGCCTGGTTGCGCGCCGCGATCACCGCTTCGAGCGTTTCGCGCTCATGCTTCATGTAGCCTTTGGCGGTTTCCACCAGATTGGGAATCAGGTCGTAGCGCCGCTTCAACTGCACGTCGATCTGGGCAAATGCGTTTTTAAACCGGTTGCGCGCCTGCACCAGTCCATTGTACACGCCGATTGCCCATCCGGCGATCAACACAGGAATACCGATCACGAGAGCCAGCATCATCATGCTCATACGAAGTTCCCTTCTGTAAGATGTGCCCAGTATAACACGGAGAAAGGAAGAAGGAGGAGGGAGAATGGAAAAAAGTCTAACCTGCGATACGCACGGCAAAATGCCGGATGTGGTTCTTTTCTGTCGGTCAAGAAATTGGCTGCTGCTGGTTGAATCCGTGACGAGTCACGGCCCCATGGATGCGAAACGTCACCGTGAATTGGCCCGTCTTTTTTCCCGATCAACAGCAGGATTGGTCTATGTGACTGCTTTCCCTGACCGTGCCGTTATGTCGCGTTATCTCGGCGAGATCGCGTGGGAATCGGAAGTGTGGGTGGCGGACGCACCGACCCACCTGATCCACTTCAACGGCACTCGTTTTCTGGGCCCTTACGATCCTGGCTAACGCCGTTCACCACGTTGATGGGGCGGCCGGCCTGGAAGGCCTTGACGTTCGCCACCGTGATGTCCAGCAGACGCTGGCGCGCGGCAAGCGTCGCCCATGCGCAGTGCGGCGTAATGACGATGTTGCGCGCGCGCAGCAGCGGGTTGTCAGACGCGGGCGGTTCGGTCGAAAGCACATCCACCCCCGCGCCCGCCAGCCGGCCTTCGTTCAACGCCTGCGCCAACGCCGCCTCGTCGATCAGTCCGCCGCGGCTGGTGTTGATCAGCCGCGCGCCCGGCTTCATCAGGCGCAGCGTGCGCGCATTGATCAGCCCCTCGGTCTCCGGCGTCAGCGGACAGTGCAGCGACACAATATCCGAGCAGCGGAACAGCTCGTCTTGTGACACCCACGCCACGCCATCGGGCAGGGTCTGGGGCCGCGTGCGCGAATGCGCCACGACCCGCATGCCGAAGGCCAGCGCCGCCTGAGCGACAGCCCGTCCGATCGCGCCGAACCCCAGCACGCCGAAGGTCAGCCCGTCCAATTCCGTCAACGGCTGAAGCTGGAAGGTGATGTCCTCGCAACGGCACCACGCCCCCTCTTTCACCGCCCGGTCGTGCGCCCCGCAAAGCTGCGTCAGTTCCAGCAGCAGCGCGAAGGTCATCTGCTGCACCGACCGCGTGCTGTAGGC
The DNA here is from genome assembly GCA_017999015.1 of Kiritimatiellia bacterium. Taxonomy (GTDB): domain Bacteria; phylum Verrucomicrobiota; class Kiritimatiellia; order RFP12; family UBA1067; genus DUPH01. The sequence continues at coordinate 13,046 of JAGOBZ010000007.1, read as the reverse complement.
CGGCGCGTTGGAAACCGGAATGCCGCGCTCCCGCGCTGCGGCGAGATCCACCACGTTGAAGCCGGTGGCCAGCACAGAGATGAACCGAAGCGCCGGCAGCGCCGTCACGGTGTCGCGCGTCAGCGGCGTCTTGTTGGTTAACAAGATCTCCGCTCCGGCGGCACGCTCCAGAATAGCCTCGGGCGGCGTGCGCGCATGGACCGTCAACGAGCCCAGCGCCTCCAGCGCGCGCCACTCCAAATCGCCGGGATTCATCGTAAACCCGTCCAACACCACCAGCCTCATCCGTTCTCCTTACTCTTCGATCAGCACCGGCGTGCCGTACTCCACCATCGCCAGCAGCTTGACCGCATTCCAGTTGGCGAGCCGGAAGCACCCCTTGGATTCGGCGCGTCCGATGTGCTCCGGGATAGGCGTGCCGTGGACGCCGTAGCCTTGCAGCGAAAGACCGATCCAGGCGAGGCCCACCGGATTGTTCGGGCCGGGCGGGATGACGAGTTTGGTTTTGTTGGGACCGCCCGGCGCAAAGAGCTGGGGGTCGTAGGTGTAGTTGGGGTTCGGCGCGACCGTCCTGACCGAGACCTCGCCGTCAGGCCGCTTGGATTTCTCGCGCGCGATCGAACAGGGGAAGAGCGCGACAAGCTGTCCTTCGGGGTTGAAGACCGTCACCTCGGTCCGTGAGAGCGAGATGCGGATCGACCCGGCCTTGGCGGGCTTCGCGTAGGCGCAGTCCGGCAGGACGACCTCGCTGCCCACCGGCGGATTCGGCCAGGCCAGCCCGGGATTCAGGCGTTCGACGGCCCGCTGCGAGGTATGGCCTTTTTCGGCCAAGAGTTCTTGCAGCGTCTCGTACGCCAGCGTCTTGAGTCGCGCGCGCTCTTCCCAAGCCTGCGGCACCGAACCCAGAGCGGCAAGGTCATTGGTCGTGATGGTGTAGCGCGTCAACACATTCGTGTCGCCGCCCAGCGCCGCCAGCACGGCGGCGTCGGGGATGCCGGTGGGCGGCAGGCCGTTGAGCGTCTGCCACGTCACCAGTGCGATTTCTGTCCGCGCGCCCCACACGCCATCGACGCAGTTGCAGGAGAGGTGCTGCCGGTCGAGCAGCACCTGCAACGCGAGCGTGTCGCGGTTGAAGCCGGCGCGGTATCCTGCGAAGCGGTGGGGGGCCGTCTGCGCGTTCCCGTTCGAGAAGGCGAGCGCCCCGCAAAGGGCTAACAGAATCCATTGAGAAAGGCTGCTCATTCCGCTCACTCCCTCCGTCAGGGCCGGGGCGTCAGTTCGAAACGGTGCGGCCTGGGTTTGCGCGCGGCATCAATCTGCGCTTCAAGCTCGGCGATACGATTGTCCAACTCGGCCAGTTTGGCGGCCGGGCCGTTTTCAAGCTGCACCTTGCGCCAGCGCTCGAAGTAGACATCGTTCTTTTTGAACACCAGGTCCAAAACCTGCATCGCCTGCACGGAGTTCGGCGTGGAATATTTCGACAGGTTTACGCCTTGCGCAAGTTCTTCACGACTGAACTCCGCGACGTGAAGCCCATCGATGGCCAAGGCGTAGCGTGCGGCCTTGAGCCCGGCGACCTTCAGCATGTAGCGGTTCAGCTCGTCGCTGACCGGCGCCAGCGACAGGGCCGCCGCGGCCCGCGCATCGACCGGCATCGGCAGCGCATGGTCGAGGCGGTCAAAGCTGACGGTGCCGTTTCTGACCTTTACGCTGGAGAGTGCGCAGTTTTTTTGGCACAGGACCTTGCTGCGGAAGAACCAGCGCGAAACATCCACGCCGCCGCCGGAGACCAGCGCCGGCGCCTGAAGCTGTTTGAGGATGGTCCAGGCCATCAGCGTGTGGCCGGCCGGCCCCGGATGCACGGCGTCGCCGCCGCCGATCATCGCATCCGGCTTTGCGGCGCGGGCGGCCAGCATGAGTTTCATGTAGGGGTCGAACTGGTCCACGTACACCGCGCCCTTCGCGGCGGCTACGTCGCGCAGGGCGTCGGAAAATTTGCGCAGCGACTGGTTCTTCACGCTCTTGTCATGCTCGGCCGGGGGCTTGTCCTCAATCGGCTGCGAGGTCAGCAGGGCGACCCGGGCGCCTTCAGCCTTCAGGACATTCACGATTTCGGTCTGGCTGCGCACATACGCGCGGCAGATGTCCTCGCGGAACGCCTGGTAAGCATGATCGTTCATGCCGAATTTGACCGTGACGGCCGTCGGCTTGTGCGGCAGCACGTCACGTTGCAGGCCCGCCCGCACGGCTTTCTCGACCATCTCGTCCAGCACGGCACCCGTTGCGGAGAACAGCGCTTTCTCGTCCGTCTTGAACCGCTTGCGCAGCCAAGAGGTGTCGCCGCCCCAGCCCACGTTGCGGAACCGGAACCGCCTGTCAGGAAAGCGCGTCAGCGTATACGCCTCAAGGTAGGTCGTGTACAGCTTTTGCTGGGTGATGCTGTCGCCGAGGAACACAACCGAATCGTTGTTCTTGAAAAAAAACGCATTGTCCGGTTCGCAACGGGCCAACAGCCCGGCCAGCACCAAACATCCGATCCCCAGCGTACGCGTGTTCATCAAGGCTCCTTGTTTTTTTGTGCTCTTATCGATATACCCAAAGACGAAAAGACGAATGATAACGGGCGAAAATCCGTTTGTCGAGCCGGGAGAACACGCCGATAAAATACACATATTAAACGGGGCTTTACAAGACATGCCAAGCGTGGAAGCGTAAGATTTGAGCGTATTCTGATTAGTCTTGAATGCCATCATAGGGAGGCTGGCCATGAGTGCTCGATCGGTAAAAGAGTTGAAGACTGTGAGCAAGAAGGTGCACGGCGTCGCGGACGCCGCGTTGAATGCGGGCAACGGCGTGTTACGGCTGGCGCCGAACTGGGTGCCGCGCGTGTTTTGTTATCCCGGACGCCGGCTGAAGCTGCACCCGGATGATCTGTTCGCCTTCGGCCTCGACCGCGGCGGCATTGACGAGCGCTGGTTCGGTTCGACCACCGAGGCGGCCAACGCGGGGCGCGTGCCGGACGAGGGCTTGAGCTATGTGGTTTTCGAAGACAAGCGTGTGCTGCTGCGCGACGTGGTGGCCGAGCTGGGCGCGTCGGTCGTTGGCGCGAAGATCTGGAAGAAGTACCAGCGCTGGCCGGTCTACAGCAAGTTCTTCGACAACCTCGGGCCGCTGCCGCACCACCTGCATCAGGATGACAAGCTTGCCAAGCTGGTGGGGCAGGAGGGCAAGCCGGAGTCTTATTACTTCCCGGCGCAGCACAACAACCTGGGCGCGCGTTTCCCCTACACCTTCTTCGGCCTGGTGCCGGGCACCACCAAGGCGGACATCATCCGCTGCCTCGAGCGCTGGAACAAGGGCGACAACGGCATCACCGACATCTCGCAGGCCTACCGCCTGAAGGTCGGCACCGGCTGGTTTGTGCCGCCGAATGTCCTGCACGCCCCGGGTTCGCTCTGTACCTACGAGCCGCAGTGGGGCTCGGATGTGTTCGCGATGTTCCAGAACCTGGTCGATGAAAACTACGTGCCGTGGTCGCTGCTGGTCAAGGACGTGCCCAAAGCCAAGCAGAAAGATCTGGACTTCATCGCTGGCATGGTCGATCTCAAGGAGAACACCGATCCGTACTTCTACAAGAACCACTTCCTCGCGCCGGTGTTGGCCGGAGGCTCTGAGCAGGACGGATATCTGGATTACTGGATCAACTACGGACGCGTGAAGGGGTGGCAGTGCGTCACCGCGAAGCGCCTGACCGTCTTGCCGGGCTGTTCCTGCACCGTCAAGGACAATGGCGCCTACTGCTTGATCGCCGTGCAGGGCGAGGGCACGATCAACGGGCAGCGGCTCTCCAGCCCCAACATGATCCGCTTCCACGACATCACGGACGACGAGTTCTTCGTGGTGCACGAGGCCGCGCGCGCGGGCGTCACTTACGTGAACGCCTCGCAGAGCGAGCCGTTGGAAATCCTGCGCTACTTCGGCCCCGAAGTGAACCCGGATGCGCCGGAAATCGGCCGGCAGGGTTAATGTGTCATCTCACACAAAGGCACGAAGGACACAAAGGGAAGATCATCATTCATCTTGACCTTCGTGACCTTGGTGTCCTTCGTGTGAGAAACAATCCCTTCCAGAAAGGATCACGCCATGTCCAACACCTTCCCGAAACTGCATAACGCCACGTGGCCGGGCGTCGTGGGCAAAGGCCCCGGCACGCCCGAGCCGGCCATCGACCTCGCGACCATGATCGACCTCACCGCGGCCGCCTGCGTAGGCGGCACCCGGTTTGACGGCATCGACCTCTTCCTCTGCGCGCCGCATGTCGATATCGATTCGACGGATGATGACCTCAAACGCCTCGCGGACACCGTGACCGCCAAAGGTCTGGCCATCGGTTCGCTGGTGGCGCCGGTGTGGAGCGGCTGCGCCTTCGGCGACGCGGAGAAACGCGCCCACTGGCTGGAGCAGGTGCGCAAGGCGTGCCGCATCGGCCGGCGGCTGCGCGAACTGGGCGTGCGACCGTCGGGCGTCATCCGCATCGACTCCTCGGGCGGCGTCGCCGACTGGGCCAAAGATCCCGCCGGCAACACGCGGCTGACCATCGACACCTTCGCGCAAGCCTGCGACATCGCGGAGGACGCGGGCGAATGGCTGGCCGCCGAGGGCGAGATCTGCTGGGGCGGCATGCATTCGTGGCGCGCCATGCTCGATGTGCTCGAAGGCGTGGACCGGCCCAAGACCTTAGGCTTCCAAGCCGACATGGCGCACACGCTGCTCTATCTGCTCGGCTATAACGCGCCCGAAGCGCGTCTGGTGCCGGATAATTTCGACTGGGCCGACACCGCGACCTTCCGCGCGGCCTACACCAAGCTCGCCGCCGCCCTGCGGCCGTGGACGATCGACTTCCACGTGGCCCAGAACGACGCCACGGTCAAGGGCCAGGGTTCGCACGACAAGACCGGGCGCCACTGCCTGCCGGATGATCCCAACGCCAAGCTGGATATCGTCTGGTGCGCGGGCCAGTGGCTGCGCGACGAAAACGGCGAGCTGACGCGGACAATCCGCCACCTCTGCTGGGACGGCTGCATGTTCACCAATGACGTGATGATGCTGCCCGGCACGTGGAACAGCATTCTCGGGGCGATGCTCCAGGTGCGCGAGGCCCACGGCTGGGCAGAGTGACACGACAGCGATGGGATCGAGGGATTCGATTCCGTCGGTTTGATCGATTTTTTTTCGAAAAAAAGGAATACCTCAAAATGGCGACCAAAAAGAATCTGAACATCGGAATGATCGGCTATGGTTTCATGGCCCGCACCCACTCGAACGCCTACCGCCGGGTCGGCAATTTCTTTGACCTCGACTACAAACCCGTGCTGAAGACCGTCTGCGGACTGGTCGAAGCCGAGGCGCAGGCGTTTGCCGACCGCTGGGAGTATGAGTCCTGCACGACAGACTGGCGGCGCGTGATTGAGGACAAGAACATCGACGCCGTTGAGATCTGCGTCCCCAACAACTTCCACGCCGAAATCGCCATCGCGGCGGCCCAGGCCGGCAAGATGGTGATCTGCGAAAAGCCCATCGCCCGCAACAGCGCCGAGGCGTTGTCCATGACCGAGGCGGTGGAGAAGGCCGGCGTGCTCAATTTCGTCTCGTTCAACTACCGGCGGATTCCGGCCGTGACCTTGGCGAAGCAGCTTATCGACGAAGGGCGCCTGGGCAAAATTTTCCACTACCGGGCCAACTTCCTGCAGGACTGGACCATCTCCGCCGATGTGCCGCAGGGCGGCATGGCGACCTGGCGCCTGGATGCCAAGGCGGCCGGCTCCGGCGTGACGGGCGACCTGCTGGCGCACTGCATCGACTTGGCCGTGTGGCAGAACGGCGCGATCAAGGACGTGAACGCAATGACGGAAACGTTCGTGAAAGAGCGCAAGAATGTCGAGACCGGCAAGGTCGAGCCGGTTAAGATCGATGACGCCTGCACTTTCTTCTGCCGGTTCGAGAACGGCTCGATGGGCAACTTTGAATCGACGCGTTACGCGCGCGGGCACAAAGCGCTCTTCACCTTCGAGATCAACGGCGAGAAGGCTTCGATCCGCTGGGATCTGCACGACCTGCACCGCCTGCAGTATTTCGATCACCGCGACGAAGGAATCGTGCGCGGCTGGCGCTCCATCCATGTCAGCGACGGCGACCAGCCGTACATGAAGCACTGGTGGGTGCCCGGCCTTCAGATCGGCTACGAGCACAGCTTCGTGCATCAGATCGCCGATTTCCTCGAGGCCGCGGCCAAAGGCGAGAACGCGCGCCCGACCTTCCGCGATGCGTACGAGACCGCGCGGATCTGCGACGCGGTGCTGAAGTCGGCGGCCGACGGCCGCTGGGTCAGCCTGTAACCGTTGTGTAATCGGTGGGTGGCAAAGAGACGTAAAGTTCATGCGTTTCTGGTGAGAAGAGAACCTGACGAGTCGGAAGCACGGGAGCATTTTGGAGTGCGGCGGCTTGCCGCCGCTTTGGAAAGCGGGAGCAGGCTCCCGCACTCCATAGATCAGTCTCTGCCTGTCATCCGTCTCTGTGTTGCGCGGGCTTGTAAGCTGTGCGCGTCTTGATCTCATGAATCGTTCCCACACTTCAAGCCGGCACCGACCGCGCGGGCTCGAGATCCTGCACGAGGACCGCGATCTCTTTGTCGTCAACAAGGCGCCGGGGGTCTTGACGACCGGCACGCGCCGCGATGAGGCGTTCACAGCCGAGAATGTGCTCAATCAGTACGTGCGCAAGGGCTGCGCGCGCTCCCGCAAGCAGGTTTATCTTGTTCACCGGCTGGATCGCGAAACCTCCGGCGTGCTGCTTTTTGCCAAAACCGAAGAGGCCCAGCAGCGCCTCAAAGAGAACTGGAAGGCAACCGAAAAGCTCTACCTTGCCATCGTGCGCGGCCACCTGCCGCAACGGCAGGGCATCTTTTCAAGTTACCTCGCCGAGAATGAGGATCTCTATGTGTATTCGGTGGATGATCCGGCAGCCGGCAAGCTCTCTCAGACCGAGTACGCCGTGATCAAGGAAACGGCGGCCCTGAGCGCGGTGAAGATCCGCCTGCTGACCGGTCGCAAGAACCAGATCCGGGTGCACTTTGCCGAGGCGGGGCATCCTGTCGCCGGCGATCCCAAATACGGCACGGACGATCCCTTCCGCGAGCGTCTCTGCCTGCATGCGAAGTCGATCGCCTTTGATCATCCGCACACCGGCCGCCGGCTCTTCTTCGGCACGCCGATCCCGGAGGTGTTCGCCCGCCTCGTGCGCGGCCTGACCGAAGACGATTGGGACGCCGCAATGAGCCCGCCGCCTGCGGAGCGGGAACAAACGAGGTGATAACTTTCAACGCTCAACTTTCAACGCTCAAGGTATGGAAGAGGAGGACAGGATGCGCGATATTTATGCGTTTTTGGCGAAAAAGGCCTTGCGCCGGAAACCCATGGTGCAGGCGGTGTGGAGTGCGGGAGCTTGCTCCCGCTTTCCAAAGCGGCGGCAAGCCGCCGCACACCAAAGCGGTGCGGGCGTCCCGCCTGCAACAACGTGTGAGGCGAAAGAGCGGAGCGGTTTTGACGTCAACGCTGAACCGCCTCTGGTAGGGACGCCTCGCCGAGGCGTCCGCGGCGGTCTCGGCGAGACCGCCCTACCGGGTACACGTCCGTTCAGTCAATTACGTGGATCTGTGGCATGTGTTTTAACGGCGGCATTAACAGTTGTGGCCAAGCCGCCGCAACCACAGGCGGTGGCCGACGCGCTGGCCGCGCCGGTGCTGGAAGCTGCCGGCCTCGCCTCGCACGAGGCGGTGTTCAGACAGGTGTTGGCCGCGGATGAAGCGGCTGACAGGGCGTGGGGTGCGTTGCCGTCCAAAGAGGCGCTCGCCGCGCACCAGCAACGGTTGCGCGAGCGCTGGATGGCGTCCTTCGGCGGCTTCCCGGCGCGTGCGCCGCTCAACGCGCGCGTCACCGGCAGCGTGGCGCGCGAAGGCTACCGGCTCGAGAAGATTCTGTTCGAGAGCCAGCCGGGCCTCTGGGTCACGGCGCACCTCTTCCTGCCGCAGGCACCTGCCTTCAAGCCGCCGTTTCCGGCGGTCCTGATCTGCTGCGGCCACAGCGGCAACGGCAAAGCCTCCAAAGATTATCAGCGCGGCGCGGTGCTGGCCGCGCAGGCCGGCCTCGCGGCGCTGATCTATGACCCGATCGATCAGGGCGAACGGCTGCAACTGCCCGGCAAAAATCCGCCCAACAATGTGCATGGCCACAACATCACCGGCGTCAGCGCCATGCTGCTGGGCTGGAACACGGCGCGCTTCAGGATCTGGGACGGCCTGCGCGCGCTGGACTATCTGCAGACGCGGCCGGAAATCGACGGGCAGCGGCTGGGCGTGACGGGCAACAGCGGCGGCGGCACGCTTTCATCGTACATCATGGCGCTGGATGACCGGATCGGCGCCGGTGCGCCCTCCTGCTACATCTCCACGCTGCGCGCTGTCTGCGACCGCTGCGGCCCGCAGGATGCGGAGCAGAATTTCTTCGGCCAGCTCGCCTTCGGCATGAACCATGCCGGCTACCTGCTGGCGCGTGCGCCGATGCCGGCCTGCATGAACTGTGCGCACGGCGACTTCTTTCCGTTTGACGGCAGCCAGAAAAGCTACGCTGTGGCGCGCGCCGTTTTCGAGCGCTTCGGCTGGGGCGAGCGCGTGGCAATGCTGGACGTGCCCGGCCCGCACGGCTGGAAGGAGGGCAACCGCGCGGGCTCGGTCCAGTGGATGCGCCGCTGGCTGCGTGACGAGACCGCAGCCCTGCCGCTGGACCTGCCGGCACTGCGCGCGCTGTGCGCGTCCTACGACGCCAAGCTCGCCGACTGCGGGCTGCAAGAGCCGGAGGCGTGGGTCACGCCGACCGGTCAGGTGCGCGACCTGCCGGGCGCGCGGTCGGTCTACGACATCATGCGCGACGAGCTGGCCGCCGTCGAGAAACAGCGCGCCCCGCTGAGCGGCGACGCGCGCGCCCGCAAGGTGCGCGAACTGGCGGGCATCCGTCCGCTGGCCGAACTGCGCGCCGCGCGCATGCAGACCGGCCGCCAGAATTGCGAAGGGTTCACTGTGGTCCGCCAGCATTTCGCGCTGCCGGGCGGCGTCACCTGGCCGACGGTCTCGCTGCTTCCAGAGAAACCGGCCGGCGCACCGGTTCTGGCCCTCGCGGCGGCCGGCCGCACGCAGGCGGTGGAGACGGTCACGGCCTATCTGGCGGGCGGCCATCCCGTGATGGCGGCCGACCTCACGGCGGTCGGCGAGATCGGCGCGTGCAAGCATCGGTTCTACGGCTCCAAGCATGCCGACGAGGGGATCGGCGTCATGCTGTATCTGCTCGGCGAATCGCTGGTCGGACGGCAGGCGGAGGAGATCCTGGTCAGTGCGCGGGCGCACGCCGCCGCGCACGGGGGCGCTCCGGTGATCCTGCACGCGCGGGGCGGGCTGGCTGTCGCGGCCGCGCATGCGTTCGCGGCCGAGCCGGCCCTGTTCGCGAAACTCGAGCTGGCCGACGCCCCGCTCGCGTGGTCGGAGGTGGTCCGCCGCGCCGACCGCTTCAGCTTCGCGCTGTGCGTGCAGAACGCGCTCCGCGCGTACGACTGGACCGACCTCTGTATGCGATAAGCACGGCGGTTTTGGAACAGTGCTCTGCTTTTTTAACGCAGAGACCGAGAGATGCAGAGGCGCAGAGAGTTATTGGAGTGCGGCGGCTTGCCGCCGCTGTGGAAAGCGGGAGCAAGCTCCCGCACTCCACAAACCGTTGGCACTGTATCTAGCTCAGCGCCAGTTCGCCGTCGGCGGTGGTGACGCGCACCGTCGCGCCGGGCGGGTAGGCTCCAGCGACGATCTTGCGGGCGATCGGCGTTTCGAGCGCGCGCTGGATGGCGCGCTTGACCGGGCGCGCGCCGTAGACCGGATCGAAACCCTTGTCGGCCAGCCACGCCAGCGCGGCATCGTCGAGTTCCAGCGCGAGATCCTGCTCCGCCAGGCGGGCACGCAGGTCTTCGAGCTGCAAGCGCACGATCGCGGCGATCTGGGCGTGGCCGAGCGGCTTGAAGAGCACGGTCTCGTCCAGGCGGTTCAGGAACTCCGGCCGGAAGGCGGTCTTGAGCAGCGCCATCACCTGTCTGCGGATCTCAGGAGAGATGTCCGAGGTGTCTGACCGGTCCGACCGGTCGGACGCCAAAAACTCCGAGCCGAGGTTGCTGGTCATGATGATCACGGCGTTGCGGAAGCTGACCGTGCGACCGTGGCTGTCGGTGAGGCGGCCGTCGTCCAGCACCTGCAAGAGAATGTTGAAGACATCGGGGTGGGCTTTCTCGATCTCGTCGAGCAGCACCACGCTGTAGGGCTTGCGGCGCACGGCTTCGGTGAGCTGGCCGCCCTCTTCGTAGCCGACGTAGCCGGGCGGCGCGCCGACCAGACGCGAGACGGTGTGCTTCTCCATGTACTCGGACATGTCGATGCGCACCATGGCCGCTTCGGCGTCGAACAGCTCGGCGGCAAGCGTCTTGGCCAGCTCGGTTTTGCCGACGCCGGTGGGGCCGAGGAAAAGGAACGCGCCGACCGGCCGCTGGCGATTCTTGATGCCGGCGCGCGCGCGCAGCACGGCATCCGACACGGCATCGACCGCCTCGTCCTGACCGACCACGCGGCGGTGCAGCACGTCGGCCAGATGCAGCAGCTTTTCGCGCTCGCCCTCCAGCAGGCGGGTCACGGGGATGCCGGCCCAGCGCGAGACGGCCTCTGCGATCTCCTCGGAGGTGACCTCTTCGCGCAGCATGACCGAACCGTCGGCGGCGTGCAGCTTGTCCTGGGCGGCCTTGAGGCGTTTCTCCAGATCGGGGATGGTGCCGTATTTGAGTTCAGCCGCACGGTTGTTGTCGTAGGCGCGCTCCGCCTGGTCGTAGGCGGTGCGGGCGGCCTCGAGCTGCTCGCGCAGCGCGCGCGTTTCATCGAGCACCTTTTTTTCGGACTGCCAGCGCGCGGTCATGGCGTCGGCCTGCGATTTCAGGTCGGCCAGCTCTTTGCGCAGCTCGTCGAGGCGCATCTTGGAGGCGTGGTCTTTCTCCTTCTTGAGCGCGGTCTCCTCGATCTGCAGGCGCGTCACGCGGCGCGTGATCTCATCCAGCTCGGCCGGCATGGAGTCCATCTCGGTGCGGATCGAGGCGCACGCCTCGTCCAGCAGGTCGATGGCCTTGTCCGGCAGGAAGCGGTCCTGCACGTAGCGGTCGGAGAGCACGGCGGCCGAGACCAGCGCGGCGTCCTGGATGCGGACATTGTGGTGGCGCTCGAAACGCTCTTTGAGGCCGCGCAGGATGGAGATCGTGTCCTCGACGCTGGGGGCGTCCACCTGCACCGGCTGGAAACGCCGCTCCAGCGCGGCATCCTTCTCCATGTGCGTGCGGTACTCGTCCAGCGTGGTCGCGCCGATGCAGTGCAGCTCGCCGCGCGCCAGCATGGGTTTCAACATGTTGCCCGCGTCGGTAGAGCCTTCGGTCTTGCCCGCGCCCACAATGGTGTGAATCTCATCGATGAAGAGCAGGATGCGGCCTTCGGCGGCCTTGATCTCGTTGAGCACGGCTTTGAGCCGCTCCTCGAACTCGCCGCGATATTTGGCGCCGGCCATCAGGGCGGTCATATCGAGCGCGAAGATCGTGCGGTCCTTGAGCCCCTCGGGCACGTCGCCGCGAACGATGCGCTGCGCGAGGCCCTCGACGATCGCGGTCTTGCCCACGCCGGGCTCGCCGATCAGCACGGGATTGTTCTTGGTCTTGCGCGAAAGGATGCGCACGACATGGCGGATCTCGCTGTCACGCCCGATCACGGGATCGAGTTTGCCGGACTTGGCCAGCTCCACGAGATCGTTACCGTACTTCTTGAGCGCCTCGTACTGGCCTTCGGGGTTGTCGGTGGTGACGCGCTGGTTGCCGCGCACCTCTTTGAGCGCGGCGAGCAGCTTACGGGTGTCGACGCCCGCGTCGGCCAGAAGGCGGCCGGCCGGGGATTTAGACTCCGCCATCGCGAGCAGCAGGTGCTCGACCGAGAGGTACTCGTCTTTGAGGCGCTTCGCGTGGTCGCCGGCCTTCACCAGCAGCTCGTTCAACGCCTGGGTGACGTAGATCTTGCCCTCTTCGGTGTCGCCGGCTACGCGCGGCTTGCGCGACAGCTCCTCCTCCGTGCGGGCGCGGAGCTGCGGGATGGCTACGCCGAGCCGCGTCAGCAGGGACACGGCCAGTCCGTCCTGCATCTCCAGCAGGGCGGCGAGCAGGTGTTCGCAATCAAGCTGCTGCTGCGAAAAGCGGATGGCGAGCTGGCGCGCGTTCTGCAGCGCCTCCTGCGCCTTCTGGGTCCATTTGTTTAAATCAGTCATGGTTCTTGCCTCCTTGCACACCCTTTATGAGCACCTGCTGTGCCACGAGGTCGTATAACGGTTAACTTCCTTATAATCATCAAGATAAAACATCTGATTTTTAAAAATTAAATATGCCATAATGGCGCAATTGTCGATTATGAGACAAAATTGCACATGCGTTTGTGAAAAGCAAACACCCTTGGGATATTCAAGATCATTCGCGGAAGGGGCAAGCGTCTGCTTGCCCGGCCTCCCACCCTTGCACGTTCAGCGGCTGGACGAGCAGACGTTCGTCCCTCCCGCGCCGGCGGCTACACAGTGTCTGCGGGCTTGTCCCTCTTCCACATTCGCTGAGACACGTATGCCTCTGGCGTTCCCCGAGAGGCTGGGCTTGCACAAGCAACGTTCACGATGATAAGGTAAGGCTAACAGTTGACTCTGGCGTCTCATGCGAATTTTGATCACAGGGGGAACCGGTTTCCTTGGCCGCGCACTCTGCCGTGCGTTGCTGGACGGCGGGCATGCGCTCACGGTGCTCAGCCGGCGGCCGGACAGCGTGCGCCGCCTCTGCGGTGCGGACGTGACGCCGTTTGCCACGCTTGAGATGTGGCCGTCAGAACCGTTCGACGTGGT